>NZ_JAMYLL010000013.1:0-137226 GCF_040318045.1 Mesorhizobium sp. M1338
GAGAGAAGACGGACAAACCCCGTTTTACGGGGCATGCACATGCGGCATTTCGATTCACTCAAAACTTTCCCCGGACAGCCCTGCCCCTTGCGGGGGAGATGCCCGGCAGGGCAGAGGGGGGTGTGAAGGGACGCGATTCAAAGATGTCGAGCGCTGTGCAAATATCGCAGCAAGAAGGCGGCCACATCTATCATGCCTCAACTCCGCCCGTTCACCAGATCGCCCACGATGTCGTATTTGCCCGAAATACGCATCTTGTAGACCTCGTAATTCTCCATCACGCGCTGGACGTAACTTCTTGTTTCCGTGTAGGGAATCCGCTCGATCCAGTCGACGACCGCGTCGATGTCCTTGCCGCGTGGGTCACCGTATCTGGTCACCCACTGGCTGGCCCGGTTGGGGCCGGCATTGTAGCCGGCGAAGGTCAGTACGTAGGAGCCGTTGAAGCGATCGAGCTGTTCGCCGAGGAAGGCGGAACCAAGCGTCGCGTTGTAACCGGCGTCGGTGGTCAGCCGTGTCTGCGAAAACTGCAGCCCTGCCTTCTTCGCCAATTGCTTGGCGGTGCCCGGCATCAGCTGCAGCAGCCCGCGCGCGCCTGCGCTGGACACGGCGCCGATGTTGAACTCGCTTTCCTGGCGGGCGATCGCATAGGCCAGCGCCTTGCCCGAGCCGGAAATGTCGGCCGAATCAGGAATGACGCCGAGCGGATGCGACAGCGCGCCGACATCGATGCCACGCGCGCCGGCGATCTTGCCGATTTTCAGCGCCATGAAATGGTTGCCCTGCTTTTCCGCCAGGACAGCCAGCAGCGCCAGCTCGCCCGGACTGGTCAACTGTCCGGCAAGATCGCGATAAAGCGTCTCGGCATAGCGGTCGTAGCCCGCTTCTTGCAGCCGCTTGATGGCGCTGACGGCCTCGCGGCCGGCAAAATTCTGCCGGTCGGCGGCACTTGGCGAGGGATAGACGATGTTCAGCGCCTGCCGGCCGACCCGCTCGGCGGCAAGCTGGCCATAAAATGTCGTGCCGTAGGCAGCGGCGCGTGCAAAATAGTCTTTCGCGTTGCCCGGGCCGCCGACTTCCGCCGCACGGCCAAGCCAGTAATACGCGCGCGACAGCGTCATCGGCCCTTGGGCAAGGTCGGCGATGCGCGCGAAATGCGTTGCGGCAAGCTTGGGGTCGTTCAGGCCGCGCAGCGCGTACCAGCCGGCATGGAATTCAGCATCTGCGGCATTGGTGGCACTTTCGGCGGCGTGTGTGGCGACGATCCGGTAGGCCGTCTTCATGTCGCCCTGGTCGACCAGTTCGCGCGACAGCACTCGGCGCTCGACCCACCAGGCATCCGGATCGACCAGAGCTTCGCGGTCGGTCGGTACCTGCATCACAATGGCCGCGGCGCCGGTAAAATCCTCTTGCCTGCGCAGATATTCGGCTTGCGCGAAGAAATATCCAGCCGAACGTTGTGCCGCCGGCACCGCTTTCAGCAGCTTGGCGGTGTTCTTGTCGCCTTTGTCGGCCGCTGCCCAGGCGTCCGCAAGCTGCTGGGCACCGGCGAGGCCGGCAACACGCAGCGCGGAATTCGCGCGGTCGGCATAGAACATGTGCTCCATGCGAAAACGGTGGTCGGCGGTGGGGATCAGGCCGCCGAACTCCTTGATCAGCGCCGTCTCGTCCTTGGCCTCCAGGATCGCGGTGCGCCAGAATGGCGACAGCACCGAACGCGCAGCCTTGACGTTGCCCGACGCCACATAGGCGCGGGCAAGCACCGTCACGCCTTCGAATGTCTGCGGCTGGCTGCCGTCGAATGCCGCAACGACGATGTCGGAGGCAGGGTTCTCGCGATAGAGCGCGCGCTCGCTGTTCTTGCGCAGCGCGACCGTGCCCGGCCAGTTGGGCAGCATTTTCGCCGCGGCGGCAATGTCGCCGCTCGGAACCTTGTCGCCGCCATAAAGCGCTATCGCCCAGGCAAGGATATGCTGGTCGAGCGAATGAGCGGGAAGGGCATCGCGCACCGCACGGGCGCCGGGACTATCGCCGGCCGCCAGCGCGTCCAGCCCGCTCTTCAACAGGGCGACGCCGGGTGAGGCATCTTCTTGCGCTTTGTCCCGTAGGCCGGGCATCGGAATGGCCGAGCCCGGCATCGGAATGGCCGAGCCTGGCAACGGAATGGCCGAAGTGACCCGCACATCCACGCTACCGCCGATCGCCATGCCCGGCATCAGCGCGAGCGTGGCGCCAAGCAGCGCGAAGAGGTGAGGCCGACTGCCCGGCATGATCTTTACGTCTTTCCTTGTCCTGGCATATTACCGCAGGCCGAGAAGCTCGAAGCCTAAACTTAGGTCGTGAAGAGCCCGTAAACAAAGAGTTAGCGAGGCCGTTCGAATTGCGCTTGCTGGCACCATGGCAATGCTTGCCGCGCAACAATGTCGAGACTATGGTGCGCCGCTTCGCTTTCGGCTAGAAGGCGCGCAAGACAAAACACCGATGCATGTCGCCCAAAAACTGGATACCGGTTTTGGGACGATGGCCTGCATAAACAAAGAAGTCCCAAGGAGTTGGACGACATGCTGAGAGGCTCGCTTACCGCGCTCGTGACACCGTTCGAAAAGAGCGGGCGTTTCGACGAGAAAGCCTTTCGCGCGTTCGTCGAATGGCAACTCGCGGAGGGCACGACAGGACTGGTTCCCGTGGGCACGACCGGCGAGTCGCCGACGCTGTCGCATGACGAGCATCGCCAAGTGGTCAAGGTGTGCATCGAGGTTGCCAAGGGACGCGTTCCGGTCGTTGCCGGCGCCGGTTCCAACAACACCGAGGAAGCCGTTGGCCTGGTGCAATATGCCGAGAAGGCCGGCGCCGATGCCGCCCTGGTCGTCACGCCCTATTATAACAGGCCGACACAACGCGGCTTGTACGAGCACTTCGCGGCTGTCGCCAGGGCGACCAAGCTGCCGATCATCATCTACAACATCCCGCCGCGCTCGGTGATCGACATGATGCCCGAGACGATGGGCCGGCTCGCGCACGACTTCAAGAACATTGTCGGCGTCAAGGATGCGACCGGCAAGGTCGAACGGGTCTCCGAGCAGCGCGCGACATGCGGCAAGGATTTCATCCAGCTTTCGGGCGAGGATGCTTCGGCGCTTGGTTTCAATGCGCATGGCGGCGTCGGCTGCATCTCGGTGACCTCGAATGTCGCACCACGGCTGTGTGCAGAATTCCAGGAGGCGACCCTGTCCGGCGACAGCACCAAGGCGCTGGACTTGCAGGATCGTCTGCTGCCGCTGCACAAGGCGATCTTCATCGAGCCCGGCGTTTCCGGCGCCAAATATGCGCTGTCGCAACTGGGCAAGGTCGAGAATGTGCTGCGCTCGCCGCTGGTCACGGTCGAACAGTCGACCGCCGAGAAGATCGACGCGGCCATGAAGCACGCCGGCTTGATTAATTAGCGATGAGGCGCCACCTCTCCACATCATGAATCAAGTCAGAAAAGCCGATCCCAACAACAAGACCGTTTCGGAAAACCGCAAGGCGCGGTTTTCCTACGAGGTGCTCGACACGGTCGAGGCCGGTCTGGTGCTGACCGGCACCGAGGTCAAGTCGCTGCGCCAGGGTCAGGCCAACATCCAGGACAGCTATGCCTCGGTCGAGGGCGGCGAGATCTGGCTGATCAATTCCTATCTGCCGGAATATCTGCAGGCCAACCGGTTCAACCACGAGCCGCGCCGGCGCCGCAAGCTGCTGCTCAACAAGCGCGAAATGGCGAAACTGTCGCAAAGCGTCGACCGCGAAGGCATGACGCTGGTGCCGCTAAAAATCTATTTCAACGATCAGGGCCGCGCCAAGCTGCTGCTCGCCGTCGGTCGCGGCAAGAAGCTGCACGACAAGCGCGAATCCGAGAAGCAGCGCGACTGGTCGCGCGAGAAGGGTCGGCTCTTAAAAGAGCGTGGATAGGTAAAACAGCGTAGGTAGGCTGGGGCCATTCGTTTGAAGAACCGGATTGTCCTCTTTGGTTTGGCCAGCCTGGTCTTGGTGTGTTTCGTCGCGGCAGGCGGCTATCTCTATTTCCGCACATTCTCGCCGGACCGCGATAAATATCCGGTCAGGGGCATCGACGTCTCCCATCATCAGGGCTGGATCGATTGGCGGCGTGTTGCCGCCGACGATGTCGCTTTCGCTGTCATCAAGGCAACCGAAGGCGGCGATCATGTCGACGATGCCTTCGCGAGGAATCTGGAAGAGGCCCGCGCGGCCGGTCTCGCCGTCGGCGCCTATCACTTCTTCACCTTCTGCCGGCCAGGTGCCGACCAGGCGAAGAATTTCATCTCGGTGGTACCGCACGATCGGCCCTTGCTGCCGCCGGTTGTCGACATCGAGTTCGGCGGCAACTGTCCGCAGCGGCCAACGCCCGAGCAGCTGAGCGCCGAACTGGCCGCGTTCCTCGCTCCAGTCGAGGCGGCGTTCGGCAAGCCCGCGATTGTCTATCTGACCGATGAGGCAGCGGAAGCTTATGCCGGGCGCATCGCTGCCCGTCCGCTCTGGCTTCGCTCATTGCTCCTGGAGCCGGACCGCGGCGACTGGGTCTACTGGCAGTACCACAACAGGGGCCGCGTCGACGGCATCAACGGCGATGTCGACCTGAATGTGCTGCAGGGCGGGCCGGCGGTGTTGAATGCGCTGTCTGCGCCGCCACGCTGACAAGTCTGCCGACACCCAACTTTGTTCCCGCAGAAACATCCTCTATTTCTGCAAAAACATCGCTATCTCGCTGAATACCCCGACGAACATCGCTTCGGTCAGCACGCCGGTATTGGTGTTGTAGCGTGAGCAGTGATAGCTCGAAAACAGCGTGATGCCCCCGGCCGGCAACTGTCCGCCATGCTTGAACGGGTAGGCGGCGACGCGCCCGCCGAGCGCCCGTACGGTCGACTGGTGCGCGATCGATCCCAGTGCCAGCACGGCGCGCAGGTTGGGAAACCGGGCGATCGTCGGCACCAGGAATGTCCGGCACGTGGCAATCTCGGCGCCTACAGGTTTGTTTTCCGGCGGCACGCAGCGCACCGCGTTGGTGATCGCCGTGCCGATCAGCTCCAGCCCGTCATCTGGCCGCGCCTTGAACTCGCCGCGCGCAAAACCGTGCGAAATCAGCGTCGAGTAGAGCAGGTCGCCGGCAAAGTCGCCGGTGAAGGGACGCCCTGTGCGGTTGGCGCCGCGCAGGCCGGGCGCCAACCCGACGATCAAAAGCTGGACGGCATCGTCGCCCTCCGGCGGCAAAAAAGTCGGCACCGGCGCGTTGAACCAGGATGGTTCGCGTTGCCGCCACTCGGCGATGAAATCATGCAGCCGCGGGCAGAGCGGGCAATCGCGGCCGGGTTCGGAGGCGGAAAGGGCGGTCAAGACGACCGGCCTCAGTAGTCGTCCTCATCGACTTCGGCCGGCTCGGGCCGGCGCACCGGCCGCTCGGACGGATCGCGGCCGACCTCGTTCTTCAGCGTTGTCAGGTCGATGAAATGGTCGGCCTGACGGCGCAGATCGTCGGAGATCATCGGCGGCTGCGAGGCCATGGTCGAGACGATCGACACCTTGCGGCCGCGCCGCTGCAGCGCCTCGACCAGCGTGCGGAAGTCGCCGTCGCCGGAAAAGATGACGTAGTGGTCGACGACATCGGCAAGTTCCAGCGCATCGACCGTGAGCTCGATGTCCATATTGCCCTTGATCTTGCGGCGGCCGGTCGAGTCGGTGAATTCCTTGGCTGGCTTGGTGACCACCTTGTAGCCGTTATAGTCGAGCCAGTCGATCAGCGGACGGATCGAGGAGTATTCCTGATCCTCGACCAGCGCCGTGTAATAATAGGCGCGCAGCAGATAGCCACGCTTCTGGAAGCTCGCCAGAAGCTTGCGGTAGTCGATGTCGAAGCCGAGCGCGCGCGACGTCGCATAGAGATTGGCGCCGTCGATGAATAGGGCGATTTTTTCACGAGGGTCGAACATGGAAAATTATTCCTTCTCGAAATAAACGGCCGTCTAAACGAAATGCGATAGCGACGTTCGGTCAGGCTCATAATAAACCGGCTGACCTCTACGCTATCCGAGATAGCGCCAGTTTCGCGGCAATCCAAGGGCGTGTTGCGGCGTTGCAAGCAATTGTGATCGGGACGCCGAACGCATAAGTACAGACAGGTTTTGCCAAATCGGCTGTTCGAACCAAGGATTGAGCGCCCTGCAGCCCCGCCATTGCCATGATGCTTGTATTTTGGCGACGTTCGGGTTATGGACCGCGCCTGTTTTCCATCAAATCCATCGCATGAAAGGGGCATCCATGGCCCGCGTAACCGTTGAAGATTGCATCGACAAGGTCGACAACCGCTTCGAGCTGGTGCTCTTGGCCGGCCACCGCGCCCGGCAGATCAGCCAGGGCGCGCCGATCACCGTGCCGCGTGACAACGACAAGAACCCGGTCGTGGCGCTGCGCGAGATCGCCGATGAAACGTTGTCGCCCGACGACCTCAAGGAAGATCTGATCCATTCGCTGCAGAAGCATGTCGAGGTCGACGAGCCCGAGGCCGACGGCGAGGCGATTGCCGATCAGACCGGCGCCGCCGTTGCGGCCACCGACGCCGATGACACCGAGGAGAACATCACCTTCGACCGGATGACCGAGGAAGACCTCCTGGCCGGCATCGAGGGTCTGGTGCCGCCGGAAAAGAGCGACGACTACTAAGCGATCTCGGGTCCGGAGGTCGCTGGAACAATCTTCAGCACTTCCGTATCGGCAGTTTCGTGGCTATCTAGTACCAACTGTCACAAATACCAGATGCAGTTTGGGCCGCGCTTGGCATAATGCATGAATCTGGTATTTGCGACAGTTGGTACCGGACATGCGCCGTACAGCCGTGCGGCGCATGATTCATTTCACCGCTGCGAGATTCCGCCCATGATGCGTCAGTATGAGCTTGTCGAGCGCGTCCAGCGCTACAAGCCTGACGTCAACGAGGCGTTGCTCAACAAGGCCTACGTCTATGCCATGCAGAAGCATGGCCACCAGAAACGCGCTTCCGGCGATCCCTATTTCTCGCATCCGCTCGAAGTCGCCGCCATCCTCACCGAAATGCACATGGACGAGGCGACGATCGCGGTCGCCCTGCTGCACGATACGATCGAGGACACCACGGCGACGCGGGCCGAAATCGACGAGTTGTTCGGGCCCGAAATGGGCAAGCTGGTCGAGGGGCTGACCAAGCTGAAGAAGCTCGACCTCGTGTCGAAGAAGGCCGAGCAGGCGGAAAACCTGCGCAAGCTTCTGCTGGCGATTTCGGAAGACGTCCGCGTGCTTCTGGTCAAGCTCGCCGACCGCCTGCACAACATGCGAACCCTCGACCATATGCCGGAGGCCAAGCGCCTGCGCATCGCCGAGGAGACGATGGACATCTATGCGCCGCTGGCCGGGCGCATGGGCATGCAAGGCATGCGCGAAGAGCTGGAGGAGATCGCCTTCCGCTTCATCAATCCGGAGGCCTATCGCGCCGTCACCGCCCGGCTCGCCGAAATCTTCGAGCGCAACAAGGATGTGCTGTCCGAGATCGAGAAGGCGCTGTCGGCGCTGTTCGAGAAGCATGCGATCAATGCCAGCGTGAAAAGCCGCCAGAAGAAGCCGTGGTCGGTATTCCGGAAGATGGAGGCCAAGGCGCTGTCCTTCGAGCAGCTGTCCGACATTTTCGGCTTCCGCGTCGTCGTCGACACCATCGAGGACTGCTACCGGGCGCTTGGCGCCATCCACACCACATGGTCGATGGTTCCGGGTCGCTTCAAGGATTACATCTCGACGCCGAAGCAGAATGACTACCGATCGATCCACACCACGATCGTCGGGCCGTCGCGTCAGCGCGTCGAGCTGCAGATCCGCACCCGAGAGATGAACAAGATTGCCGAATACGGCGTCGCCGCCCATTCGATCTACAAGGATACCGGCGGCAAGACGAACGGTGCCGCCCATGCGATCTCGAAAGAGACCAACGCCTACGCCTGGCTGCGGCGCACCATCGAGCAGCTTGCCGAGGGTGACAATCCCGAGGACTTCCTCGAAAACACCAAGCTGGAGCTGTTCCAGGACCAGGTGTTCTGCTTCACACCCAAAGGCATGCTGATTGCGCTGCCGCGCGGCGCGACGCCGATCGACTTTGCCTATGCGGTGCACACCGATGTGGGCGACACCTGCGTCGGTGCCAAGGTCAACGGCCGCATCATGCCGCTGATGACGGAACTGAAAAACGGCGACGAGGTCGAGATCATCCGCTCCAAGGCACAGGTGCCGCCGGCGGCGTGGGAATCGGTCGTCGTCACCGGCAAGGCGCGCTCGGCGATCCGCCGTGCCACCAAGAACGCCATCCGCAAGCAATATTCGGGTCTCGGCATCCGCATTCTGGAACGCGCCTTCGAACGCGCCGGCAAGACTTTCACCAAGGAGAGCCTGAAGCAGGTGCTGCACCGGCTGGCGCGCAAGGACATCGAGGATGTGCTGGCCTCGGTCGGGCGTGGCGAGCTTGCCTCCGCCGACGTCATGAAGGCGGTATTCCCGGACTACAAGGATGAGCGCGTCACCACGGCCGCACCCAAGCCGCGCGAGGAGGGCTGGTCGAAGATCCGCAATGCCGCCGGCATGCTGTTCCAGATTCCGGGCCGCGCCGCGCGCAAGGACAAGGACCAGCCACGTGATGGCGCCGTGCCGATCCGCGGCGTGCGCGGCGACCTGCCGGTGCGTTTCGCGCCGGAAGGCGCGGTGCCTGGCGACCGCATCGTCGGCATCGTCCAGCCGGGCACCGGCATCACCATCTATCCGATCCAGTCGCCGGCGCTGCAGGCCTTCGACGACCAGCCCGAGCGCTGGATCGACGTGCGCTGGGACATTGACGAGCGCACCAAGGAGCGCTTTCCGGCGCGCGTCTCGGTCACCGCCATCAACGCGCCGGGTTCGCTGGCCGATATCGCCCAGGTGGTTGCGTCGAACGACGCCAACATCCACACGCTGTCGATGGTGCGCACCGCGCCCGACTTCACCGAAATGCTGATCGATCTCGAAGTCTGGGATCTGAAGCACCTCAACCGGCTGCTGTCGCAGCTCAAGGACAATTCGAGCGTCAGCGATGCACGGCGTGTGAACGGGTGAATAGTGAATAGTGAATAGTGAATAGTGAATAGTGAATAGTGAATAGTGAAAGAAGGTGCTCACTGCCACCATTCACCATTCACCATTCACCACGGAGCAAACAATGAACACTGATGAAGTGCTGGGAATTTTCCGCGAGGCCGGTGCTGTTCTGGAAGGGCATTTCATTTTGACCTCGGGCCTGCGCAGTCCGATCTTCCTACAGAAGGCGCGCGTGTTCATGCACGCCGACAAGACCGAGCTTCTGTGCAAGGCGCTGGCCGAGAAGATCCGCGCTGGCGTGCCCGGCAAGATCGACTACGTCGTCGGCCCGGCGATCGGCGGGCTGATCCCGGCATACGAGACGTCGCGCCATCTCGGCGTGCCGGCGATCTGGGTCGAGCGGGAAGGGGGCGAGTTCCGCCTGCGCCGTTTCGAGATCGCCAGAGGTTCGCGTGTCGTCATCGTTGAGGACATCGTCACCACGGGCCTGTCGATCCGCGAGACCATCGAGTGCCTGCGCGAGCTTGGCGCCGAAGTGGTTGCCGCAGCCTGCATCATCGACCGTTCGGCCGGCAAGACGGACGTCGGCGTGCCGCTGATCGCACTCGCCGAATACGAGGTTCCGGCCTATCCGGCCGACCGGCTGCCGCCGGAGCTGGCCGCCATCCCGCCGATCAAGCCCGGCAGCCGCAACATCTGACCATCCATGTCGCCCAGAAGTGTGCAGCGGTTTTGGAGTAACGACATGCATGAAAGCAATTGGATATGATCGCCGGCATCGATCATTTCGTGCTGACGGTGGCTTCGCTTGAAGTGACCTGTGATTTTTATCAGAGCGTACTGGGCTTTGAACGCATCGACACGCCGGGCCGGCCGACGGCGTTGGCTTTTGGCACCCAGAAGATCAATGTGCATGAGGTCGGCCGCACCTTCGAGCCGAAGGCCAAGGCGCCGACGCCGGGCTCGGGGGACTTCTGCCTGATCGCCGACCGGCCGCTGGCCGAAGTCAGCACCCGTCTTGCGGCCAATGGTGTGGTGGTGGAACTCGGTCCGGTCGAACGTGTCGGGGCCCGAGGACCGATGATGTCGGTCTATTTCCGCGACCCGGACGGCAACCTGGTCGAGGTCAGCGAATACCTGCCGTAGCCGCCGGCGACGCTGCGCCTTTCGGAGATCCGACCGCCGGTTCCTTAAATTCGCCGCGATTGTCCAATGTTCGAAGCAAGAACTGCCATCGCGAAGGCGGCAACAAGCGCGCACCGCACGGACGGTGTTTGGTTGTTCTCCCGCCAGCGCGTCGCTATATCAAGGTTGCGATTGCCATAGGGTGATCGTCAAGCGCAATATGTGGCTGTCACGTCCGGCTGAAAGTGCCGGCACGGAAGCTGTGGAACGGGAACAGAGTGCTTTTTCGACGCCGCAAGCCTGATGGCCTTTTCGAGCGGGTGCGCACCTACCTTTGGCCGCGCCGCTCGTTTTCGCGCTCGCTCCAGTATTTTTCCAAACGCATCCTGCGGCTGAAGGCCACACCGCACGCGGTGGCGGCCGGCGTCGCTGCCGGCGTCTTCGCTTCGTTCTTTCCCGTCGGCTTCCATTTCATCATCGCCGCCGTCCTGTGCTGGGTGATTGCCGGCAATCTGGTCGCGGCGGCACTCGGCGCGGTGTTCTTCGGTAATCCGTTGACATTTCCTCTGCTGTGGGGCGCCTCCTGGCAAACAGGCAAGCTCATCCTGCATGACCGCCTGCCGCGGCACGGGCCGCCGGCGCATTTGGGCGAGATGCTGCACAACCTGTCCTTTGCGCAATTGTGGAAACCTATCCTTGAGCCGATGCTGATCGGCGCGGTTCCGCTCGGGCTGGTGTTCGGACTGCTGTTCTATGGCATCACGCGCTGGGGCATGAACGCTTTCCGCGAGCAGCGGCGCAAGCGCCTGGCCGAGCGCGCAAGCCGGCATCAGCAATCGTCTCATCCTAGCGCGAGCATCGGTTCCGCCGCACGATGATCATCGGCATCGGCAGCGACCTGATCGATATCAGACGCATCGAGAAGTCGCTGGAACGTCACGGCCAGCGCTTCATCCAGAGAATCTACACCGAGGTCGAACAGGCCCGCTCCGAGAACCGCCGGGCGCGTGCGGCGTCCTACGCCAAGCGCTTCGCCGCCAAGGAGGCCTGCGCCAAGGCGCTGGGCACCGGTCTGGCGCAGGGGGTCTTCTGGCGCGACATGGGTGTCGTCAACCTGCCCAGCGGCGCACCGACCATGGCGCTGACCGGAGGGGCACAGGCGCGGCTGGCCAAAATCCTGCCAAAGGGCCACCGGGCGGCAATCCACCTCACCATCACGGATGATTTCCCGCTCGCACAAGCCTTTGTGATCATAGAGGCGTTGCCCGTCGAAGAAGCGCCACATTGATTGCATCTGACGACCGGCATGACGTTGCCCAGCGCGCGCCGAGACTCTATACCATCCAACGCACAATCGAGGACGACATGAGCGTGGCTGAAAAAACTGTGAAGAAATCCGGCGGGCTTGGCGAGACCGTCAGCGTCATCGTGCAGGCGCTTTTGCTCGCCCTGGTCATCCGCACGCTGTTGTTCCAACCCTTCTCGATCCCATCGGGATCGATGCGGCCGACGCTTCTGGAAGGCGATTATCTGTTCGTCACCAAATGGTCCTACGGCTATTCGCGCTATTCGCTGCCTTTCGGCCCCGACATCTTTTCGGGCCGCATCTGGGGCTCCGAGCCCGAGCGCGGCGATGTGGTGGTGTTCAAGTTCCCGCCGGATCCGTCCGTCGACTACATCAAGCGCGTCATCGGCCTGCCCGGCGACAAGATCCAGGTCAAGGACGGCCAGCTGTTCATCAACGGCGCAGGCGTGCCGCGCGTGAAAACCGGCCAGATCGACAATCCCGACATCACCGAGGAATCGCGCCCTATCGACGTCTATCGCGAGACCTTGCCCAACGGCGTCAGCTACGACACGCTCGACTTGAATTCGAACTCGATCGGCGACAATACGCGCGAATTCGACGTGCCGCCCGGCCACTATTTCATGATGGGTGACAACAGGGACAATTCCGCCGACAGCCGTTTCACCGTCGGCTACGTTCCCGCGGAAAATCTGGTTGGCCGCGCCAATCTTGTTTTCTTCTCGATCGCCGGCAAGGCGAGCCCGCTCGAAATCTGGAAATGGCCGTCGCTGATGCGTGCTTCGCGCCTGTTCCACTTCGTCAATTGATGGCTTTGAAGCGCCCGACAGGCGAAACACTGGCCGGTTTGGTGAAGGCCAAGACCGGCCACGTCTTCAAGGATATCCGCTTGCTTGAGACCGCCTTGACGCATTCCAGTGCGGTCAAGGCGGCTAGCAACAATCAGCGTCTGGAATTCCTTGGCGATCGCGTGCTTGGACTTGTCGTCGCCGATATGCTTTTCGAAAAGTTCCCTGACGCCCCGGAGGGTGAAATCGCGCCGCGCTTCAACGCGCTGGTCGATGCGAAGACATGCTCCGAGATCGGCATCGAAATGCAGCTCGAGGATCTGGTCCGGGCCGACGCTGCCCTGAAGATGCGGTCGCGCGGCTCGGGCGGAAACTATCTGGCGGATGCGGTCGAAGCTCTGATCGCCGCGGTTTACGTCGACGGCGGCATCGAGGCCGCGCGGCGGTTTGTCCTGCGTTATTGGGAACCGCGCTCGCGGACGGTGGTGACAAAGCCGCTCAACCCGAAATCCGATTTGCAGGAATGGATTGCCAAGACCAGCGATGCACGTCCCGAATATGTGATCGAAAGGCGCGAAGGCCCGGACCATCAACCCATCTTCACGGTGTCCTTGCAGGTCCGCGGCTTTGCGCCGATAAGCGGCACCGGCGGCTCGCGCAGGGCCGCCGAAGAAGCGGCGGCTTCGGCGTTTCTTTTGCGCGAAGGCGTCTGGGCCACCGCATCGGCTCAAAAAACGGAAGGTGCGGGGCACTCTAGAGAAGGGAGCGCGGCATGACCGCTACCGAAGAGCCGGCAACGGAAGCTGCCCCCACGCATTCCGGCTTCGTCGCCCTGATCGGCGCGCCCAATGCGGGCAAGTCGACGCTGGTCAACCAGCTGGTCGGAGCCAAGGTGTCGATCGTCACGCACAAGGTGCAGACGACCCGCGCCATCGTGCGTGGCATCGCCACGCATGACAATGCGCAGATCGTTTTCGTCGACACGCCCGGCATCTTCAAGCCGAAGCGGCGGCTCGATACGGCGATGGTGACCACCGCCTGGGGCGGCGCCAAGGACGCCGATATCGTGCTGCTTTTGATCGACGCCGAGCGCGGTATCCGGGGCGACGCGGACGCCATCTTGGAACGGCTGAAGGATGTGCGCCAGCCGATGGTGCTGATCCTCAACAAGGTCGACCGCGTCAAGCACGAGGCGCTGCTGGCCTTGTCCGCGGCGGCGAACGAAAGGGTGCCGTTCAAGCGCACATTCATGGTTTCGGCGCTGACCGGTTCCGGTTGCAAGGACGTGCTCGATTATCTGGCCGAGGCTCTGCCGGCCGGCCCCTGGTATTATCCGGAAGACCAGATCTCGGATCTGCCGATGCGCCAGCTCGCCGCCGAGATCACCCGCGAAAAACTTTATCTCAGGCTGCATCAGGAACTGCCCTATTCCTCGCATATCGAAACCGAGAAATGGGAAGAGAAGCCGGACGGCTCGGTGCGCATCGACCAGACTATCTATGTCGAGCGCGACAGCCAGAAGAAGATCGTGCTCGGCCACAAGGGCGAGACCATCCGCGCCATCGGCCAGGCGGCGCGCATGGAGATAGCCGGTATCCTCGAACAGAAGGTGCACCTGTTCCTGTTCGTCAAGGTGCGCGAGAACTGGGGCGACGACCCCGAACGCTATCGCGAGATGGGGCTCGAGTTTCCGCGCTAAAGCGATCCCGACCCGAAGGTCCACGCAGCGAAAAGCGGGAACCGGTTTTCGGAAAAGACCATGCTCAACAAATCCGCTTCCGGTCCATGGACAGCAGGCTGAACATCGACACAGCGCTTGTCAGCCGACTGGTCGCCACGCAATTTCCCCGCTGGAAGGATCTTGCCGTCAGGCCGGTTGAATTTGGCGGCTGGGACAACAGGACCTTCCATCTTGGCGACGAGATGACCGTGCGGTTGCCGAGCGCCGCGGCCTATTCCCTGCAAGTGGAAAAGGAGCACCGCTGGCTGCCAAGGCTGGCGCCATTGCTGCCGCTGCCGATCCCCGTGCCGCTGGCGATGGGAGTTCCGGCTGAAAACTATCCCTGGCCTTGGTCCATCTACCGTTGGATCGAAGGCGAGACGGCAAAGCGGGAGCGTATCGCCAGCCTGCCGCAATTCGCGACGGATTTGGCCGGGTTCCTGGTTGCCTTGCAGCGTATCGATCCCACTGGCGGACCGGCGCCTGGACAGCACAACTTCTTTCGCGGCGGAGCGCTGACCGTCTATGACAACGAAGCGCGGCAAGCGATTGCTGCCCTCGACGGCAAGATCGATACCGACGCAGCCAGAGCGGTCTGGGAAGCAGCGCTTGCGGCAACATGGCACGGCGCCCCGGTCTGGTTCCACGGCGACGTCAGTTGGGGAAACCTGCTGGTCAGGCAAGGCCGGTTGAGCGCGGTGATCGACTTCGGAACCTCGGGCGTCGGCGATCCCGCCTGCGATCTGGCGATCGCGTGGACGCTTTTCGAAGGCAAAAGCCGGGAATCGTTTCGCGCCGGCCTTCCGGCCGATGAGGCGATGTGGGCGCGCGGTCGTGGCTGGACGCTGTGGAAGGCGTTGATCACCGCCACCGGGCGGATAGACGTCAACCCGGTCGAGGTTGAAAAATCCCGGCATGTGATCGATGAAGTGCTTGCCGATCACGCTCAGCGGGCCTGAGGCGCCGGGGCGATGCGGCCAAAAACCCCGAGCGGTTTCTGAAAGATTTCCGATATCTCCATAGGGCGGCCGATATTGTTCGGCGGCCTCGCCGTTGCGGGTACGATCTGTTTCCATTGGCGCGCAACCAACTCACGTAGATCGTCTTCAGCGCTTGGCCGCTGTCACAATCGGCGACGCGACAGCGCTTTGGGAGTTTCGATCGCCTCGGCAAAATGCCGGCCGGCCTGGCGGGCACTATCGATGCTTTATCACGACGACAGAGCGCGATCATTCAGATGAATGTCATCGTGATGGAGAGCAGCGGCAAGAATCAGTTCGATTTCCATGAAAACGAGGTAGATATTGCGAATTTTGACCACCATGGCAGAAATGTGATGCGTTGAAAGTATACTTAGCCGCGAAAGAATCCTGGTATATATTGAATATATGACGTTGTGCCGATTGTGCCATTCGAAGTGTGCATAAGTGTTATTTGTGCAACACAGCATTATTCTGTTGGTGGAATCGGAGTTATTTCAAAAATCGTCATTGAAGGTAGAAGATCGATGGGTATGTTCGTCACCGAAACGGGGGAGCGGTGCGAGCCTTTTTCAGTGTGGGGGTGAGGCGGGAAAACATTGCCGCCAACCACAAATCCGAAGCCATTTTAAAAATTATGACTGGAGAGGTCAGAAAATGAACATCAAGAGCCTCCTTCTCGGCTCAGCCGCGGCACTGATCGCGGTGTCCGGCGCGCGCGGCGCGGACGCTGTCGTCGTCGCCGAACCGGAACCCGCCGAATACGTCAAGATCTGCGACGTCTACGGCGCCGGCTACTTCTACATTCCGGGCACCGAGACCTGCCTGCGCATCGGCGGCTACATCCGCTATGACGCCAGCTTCGGCGACGGTAATCGCGTGCTGGACGGCACCAAAGCCATCGATTCCCAGGATGGCGGCATCAACGACACCTGGAACAAGAACGCGCGCTTCACGCTGAAGACCTGGACGGGCCAGGAAACCGAACTCGGCACGTTGAAGACCTACACCGAGACGCGCTTCAACTTCGGTAGCGTTACCACGGCCAAGGGCGCCGATGGTTTCCCGATCGACAGCGAGGCCGGCAACAAGGCCGCCGATCTGCATTTCGCCTGGATCCAGCTTGGCGGGCTGCGCGTCGGTAAGGACGAAACGGCCTATGACTCCTTCATCGGCTATGCCGGCAACGTCGTCCAGGATACGATCATTCCCTACGGCCTCAAGGACACCAACCTGATCAGCTACTACTTCGATGCAGGCAACGGCTTCTCGGCGGTGGCCTCACTCGAAGAAGGTTCGGGCGCCGATACCATCGACAGCTACGTTCCGCATATCGTGGGCGGTGTGAAGTACAAGGGCGACTGGGGTGCGATCACCGCGGTCGGCGCTTACAACAGCAACTGGGAAGAATGGGCCGGCAAGGCTCGCCTCGACATCAAGGCGACCTCGGACCTGACCCTGTTCGCCATGGTGGGCTACGGGACCGACGACAACAAGGCGACGAACTTCTACAAGCCATGGACCGGCAACTTCGCCGTCTGGGGCGGCGGTACCTACACCGTCAACAAGAAGGTCCAGCTCAACGCCCAGGTCTCCTACACGGACTTCCAGGACTTCGCGGTTGCCGCGAACGTCGCCTACACCATCGTCCCCGGCTACACGATCACGGCCGAAGTCGATTACTTCAAGAATTTCGACGACAAGTTCGAGGATGGCGTCGGCGGCATCGTTCGCTTCCAGCGCTCGTTCTAACGCATCGACCGACCTTACCAGACCGCCCGCGGCACATCGCTGCGGGCGGCTTTTTGTATGCTGACGTGAGATATCGACCTGCCGGGCACCAAACCCAACCCTTGATTTCGCCACCCAACCGGTGAAATGCTCCAAGCATGGAATGGCGCGACGAGGGAATCATTCTCGGCACCCGCAAGCATGGCGAAACCAGCGCCATTCTCGAGGTGATGACGCGTGCGCATGGCCGTCATCTAGGCCTCGTTCGTGGCGGCCGTTCGCGCAAGCGGCAGCCTGTGCTCCAGCCGGGCAATCGCGTCGATCTGTTGTGGCGGGCGCGGCTTGACGAGCATCTCGGCACGTTCCAGGCCGAGGCGATCGAGATGAACGCGGCCCGCCTGATGGACAGCGCCGTCGCCGTCTATGGGCTGCAGACCATGGCCGCGCATCTGCGGCTGTTGCCCGAGCGCGACGCGCATGAGGGTCTCTACGAAACGCTTGCCGTGATGATCGTCCATCTCGACGATGCCGATGCCGCCGGCGAACTGGTGGCGCGCTTCGAGCTTCTCGTGCTGGGCGAACTCGGCTTTGGCCTCGATCTCAGTCAATGCGCCGCAACCGGCACGCGGCAGGACCTAGCCTATGTCTCGCCAAAATCGGGTCGCGCGGTATCGCGTGAAGCAGGCGCACCATGGCGCGACAAGATGCTGGTTCTGCCGGCCTTCCTGCAGCGCGGCTCCGGCCTGCGCGCGGATGCGGCGGCGGTCGAGGACGCCTTCCGGCTGACCGGTTTCTTCTTCACCCGCCATGTCTATGAACCGCGCGGCATCGAGCCGCCCGACGCCCGCGCCGGCTTCCTCGCCGCATTGCGCAAGCATCACGCGCGCGACAAGACCATAGCCGGCGAGGATGCGGCCAGAGAAAACATCACATGAGCGAGGTCGAGCTTTATCCGGGCCGGGTCTCGCCGCTCGGCCTCGGCACCGTTCCGCATGCCGACATCCTGAAATATACCGGCTTGGAATTGCTGCAGCGCATCGTCGACGGCAAGTACCCGGCGCCGCCAATCTCCTTCCAGCTCAGCTTCGCACTGACCGAAGTGTCGGAAGGCCGTGCGGTATTCCGCGGCGTGCCCAACGAGCGCCACCTCAACCCGCTGGGCAGCGTGCATGGCGGCTGGGCGGCCACGCTGCTCGATTCGGCACTGGCCTGCGCCGTGCAGACGCTGCTCGAAAAGGGCGAGGCCTATACGACGGCGGAGTTCAAGGTGAATTTGACGCGGCCCATCACGCCGAAGACCGGCGAGGTGGTCTGCGAGGGCAAGGTCGTCCACAAAGGCCGCACGTTGGCCGTGTCGGAAGCGACGCTGAAGGATGCCGGCGGCAAGCTGCTGGCTTTCGGCACCGAAACATGCTCGATCTTTCCGGCCGCCAATCTGGCGGCGCGTTGAGTTTGTGGCCGTTTGGCCGCCGCATTTGAGTGTCAGTGAGACTGAACGTCAGTGAAAACTGGCCTGGTTTGGGGGAACCGCCATGTTTGAAAGCCTGATCGGCCTTGTCGCCATCATCGCCTTGTTCGTCATCATTTCGCGTCAGCAGAGCCGCATTGGCCTTGTCGAGCGCGAGCTTGGCGCGCTGCGCAGCCTGGTCCTTTCCGGCGCCGTGCCGCCCGTGGCCAAGCCGTCCGAACAGGCGGCGCCCGATGGCGCGCCCGCCGATGTGGCTCCGGCCGCGGCAGTCGCGGCCGGCATTCCCTCGCCAGCGATAAGCGAACCGGGCGCCGCACAGGCGCCAGCTACAGAAGCGGAAGCCCCGATAAGTGAGGTCGTGTCCGGGCCATGGGCGCCAAGCGAGGCGGCACCGAAGGCAGCGGAACCTGCGGAGCCAACCGCTCCGGCGAAAGCCGCCCGCCAGTCGGATGTCGAAACGGCACTAGGCACCCGCTGGGCGGTCTGGGTCGGCGGCATCGCGCTGGCGCTGGGCGGCCTGTTCCTGATCCGCTACACCATAGAGGCCGGTATTTTCGGCCCCGGCGTACGGCTGACCATGGCCGCGGTACTCGGCTTGGTGCTGGTCGCCGGCGGCGAATTCATCCGCCGCACCGGCTTCAAAGTGCCGGTGCAAGGCGCTGCCGGCGCCTACATTCCAGCGATCCTGACGGCTGCCGGTGCCTTCATCCTGTTCGGCACCGTCTATGCCGCGCATGGCATTTACGGCTTCATCGGCCCGGCACTCGCCTTCACGCTGCTCGGCGCCATCGGCGTGGCGACGATCGCGGCAGCCCTGGTCCATGGCCAGGCGCTGGCCGGCATCGGCCTCGTCGGCGCCATGGTGACGCCGGTGCTGATCGCCTCGCAGGCGCCCAACCCCTGGGCGCTGTTCGGCTACCTCGCGATCGTGCTCGCCGCCACCGGCGTCATCGCCCGCATGCGTGACTGGAAGGCGCTGATGGCGGCGGCCTTTTTCGGCACCGGTGTCTGGACCATCCTTTACATGACCGATGCGCCGGGGGCGAACCTCTCCGCCATCCTGTTCATCGACGCGGTCACGCTGGCCGTGCTCGCCCTTGTCTGGCTCGCCCGCCGTGGCGATGAAACCGGGCCAGCCACGGTTTTCGACTGGCCGTCCATCGTGCCTGGCCTGCTCGTCGCATTCTCGGCGCTGGGCCTGTCGGTCGACCCCGCCTTTGCCGCCGCCGGCTATGCCTTGCAGGGCGCGGTGGTGATCGCCGCAATGGTGGCCGTCGCGCTCTATCTCCCGCTGGCGTTGCCGCTGCTTTATGCTGCCGGACTGGTCACGGTGCTGATCTATCTCGGCATCATCCCGCCAACATCGATCGTTTCCGACCTTTCGGGCGGAGCGCTGGGCGTCGATGGGCTGCCTGTGGCCACGTCCAATGCGCTGACAGTGCGCATCGGCATCGCACTTGGCCTGGTCTTCATCGGCGCCGGCTTCTGGGCCGCGCGCAGATTCGCCCCCGGGACGCAGATCCGCGCCGCCTCATGGGCGGCATGGGGCGTCATCGTTCCGCTGGTCATCCTGCTGGCGCTCTGGTTCACCTTCGGCAATCTCGACCGCGACTTTGTCTATGCCGCCGTCGCAGCCCTGCTGGTCGTCGTTTTCGCCGCCGGCGGCGAGTGGATCGCACGGGCCGAAGGGCCGCCGCTCACGGGCGGTATCGCGGTGTCGTTTGCCTTGGGCGGCGCGGCCATCGCCGGCCTGCTGCTGCTGCATATGGCTTTCGATTCCGGCTGGACCACCCTCCTGCTCGGTGCGGCGGCCATCGTGCCGGCGCTAGCCACGCGCTGGCGCTCCTATCCGGTGCTAGGCTGGATTTCGGTTGGTGCGGTGATCGCGGTGCTTGGCCGCGTCGCCTTTGACCCGACCATCGTCGGCGCCGAGTTTCTGTCGACGACACCGGTGTTCAATTGGCTGCTGCCGGGCTATGGCGTGCCGGCGCTCGCCTTCGGCTTTGCCGCCTGGCAGCTCGCGCGCACCACCCCCACACTACCAAGGGCTGGCAATGGCCGGCCGCGCCTCGCCATGGAAGCGGCGGCGGCGCTGTTTGCGCTGCTCACGCTCGCCATGCTGGTGCGCCATGCCATGCATGGCGGCGTCATCGACACGGGTGCTATGACGCTGGCCGAACAGGCGATCTACACGCTGATCGCCATCGGCGCTGGCGCCATCCTGGTCGCCATCGACATGCGCTCGCCAAGCTCGGTGCTGCGCTATGGTTCGATGGCCGCCGGTGTGGCCTCGGTCGTTTTCATCGTCATTCAGCACTTCGTGGTGCTGAATCCGTTGTTGTCAGACGAATCGACCGGCCGGATCCCGGTGTTCAACCTGTTGTTCCTCGCCTATCTCTTGCCGGCCATCGCTGCCGGCGGGCTAGCGCTCTATGCCAGGGACAAGCGGCCGAAATGGTATGCGCAGATGCTGGCCGTGGTGGCGGCCGTCCTTGCCCTGGCCTATGCCACACTGTCGGTCAGGCGGCTGTTCAAGGGCGAGTTCATCGGCTTGTGGAGCGGGCTCGGCCAGTTGGAGACCTACACCTATTCGGCGCTCTGGCTGATCATCGGCGTCGCACTGCTCACCGCCGGCGTATGGCTGAAGTCGCAGGTGCTGCGCATTGCCTCCGCCGCGCTGATCGCGATCGCCGTGCTGAAGGTCTTCATCTTCGACATGTCGGAGCTGGAAGGCGTGCTCAGGGCACTGTCCTTCATCGGCCTCGGCGCCGTGCTGATCGGCATCGGTCTGTTCTATCAGCGGCTGCTGACGCGGGCGGCGAAGGAGGGTGTCGAAGCCTCTTGAAAGGATATTCAACATAGGATATC
Organism: Mesorhizobium sp. M1338; assembly: GCF_040318045.1. NCBI lineage: Bacteria > Pseudomonadati > Pseudomonadota > Alphaproteobacteria > Hyphomicrobiales > Phyllobacteriaceae > Mesorhizobium > Mesorhizobium sp. M1338. The sequence goes on from NZ_JAMYLL010000013.1 coordinate 21,125, forward strand.
TTGATATCCGCCAGGAGATATCCAATGCCGCTCTATATCCGTGACGACGAAGTGGATGCGCTGGCCGCCAAATTGCAGCGCGAGACGAACGCTCCGAGCAAGACAGAGGCGGTGAGGACCGCACTTGTGCACGAACTCGAGCGCAATCGCGCCAAAGTGCCGCTGCGCGACCGGCTAGCGAGGCTGCAGGCGGAAGCGACGAAGATGGGCCTGCCAAATCCAGATTTCGACATGAAGAAATTCACCGACGAGATGTGGGAGGACTGATGTTTGTCGATGCGTCGGTGATTGTCGCCATTCTCAACCGGGAACCGGGTTGGGAGGAGCTGATCAAGCGGCTTTCTGGTTTTGCCGGCCTGTCCTACGTGTCTCCACTGGTGCGTTTTGAAGCGACACAGGCGCTGGCGCGCGCAGCCGCTGGCTCCCGCAAACCTACGGCTGAAGCCCTCCTTAAGGCTCGCGATCTGGTCGATCAGTTCATTGTGGAAATTGGCGGAGAAAATGTGGTGATCGGCGAAGAGATCGGTTTCCACGCCATCAATGCCAGCGCTCGCTATGGCAAGGCCGTTGGTCATCAAGCCGATCTCAATTTCGGCGACTGTTTCGCCTATGCCTGTGCAAAAAACCTCGATGTTCCGCTGCTCTACAAGGGCAATGATTTCCTGCTGACGGATTTGGGATAATTCGGCTTTCACCTTGATCGGTGGGAATAATTTAGCCGGTCATGTCGTTATCTCATTGCTTGGGTGACCGGGGCGGCGGACCGCTTCGCGCTGGCCGCTTGCGCCGCGCCCGGAAGGCGCGTTCAATCGGATCAACAAGGGCGACCTCGAAACCAGCGGTCATGGACGAAAAGAAGGCAGCAATCCTTGGCGAAATACCGCGCCTGCGCCGCTACGCACGCTCGCTCTTGCGCGACCGCGACGCGGCCGACGATCTCGTCCAGGATTGCCTCGAGCGGGCGCTTGTGCGGCTCGAAAACTGGCAGACAGGAGAAAGCCCCCGGAGGTGGCTGTTTACGATCATGCATCATTTGTTCATCGACCAGATGCGCAAGGTGAACCGCCGCGGCGAGGCTGCGATGCTGCCATTAGAGGCCGCTGAGGCAGTTGCCCAGCCGGCCGAGCAGATGGAGAGCATCGCCTCGCGCGAGATCATCGACGCGTTGCAGGCGATCAGTCCCGACCGCCGTGCAGCCCTCGTCATTGTTGCCATCGAAGGTTTCTCCTATGCCGAAGCCGCCAACATTCTGGGCGTCCCTGCCGGCACGCTGATGTCGCGCATCGCGCGCGGGCGTGAGGAATTGCGCGGACTGCTGGACGACACGGCGCGTCGCCGCGCGATAAGGATTGTCGAGAAATGATCCGCCGCGACTTTTCCGAACGTGACATCCACATGGCGCTCGACGGCGAACTGCCCGCCGACGAGCGCGCCGCCTACGAGGCCTGGCTCGACGCCAATCCAGAGATGAAGGCCAAGAGCGTCCGCTTCACCGCCGATCGGACGGCATTGCAGGCCGCCTTCGCCGGAGTGCTGGACGAACCCGTGCCTGTGCGATTGCGCAAGGTCGTGCTCGGCGAGGCGCCGGTCAAGGCCGCGGTGCCACGCTCGCGCTGGTGGCTTGCCGCTGCCGCTGCCGTGCTTGTGGTCGCCGGCGGGCTTGGCGGCTACCTTGCCGGCATCGATGGCATTGGGCAGGAGAACCCGGCGGAAGACCGGCTGGCCGAGCAGGCAATCGCGGCCCATGTCGTCTTCGCTGCTGAAAAGCAGCATGCGGTCGAAGTGCCGGCCAGCGACAAGGATCATCTGGAGACCTGGCTGTCCAACCGGGTAGGGCTGAAGCTGGTGGCGCCGGACCTGACCGCGAACGGTTTCCAGTTGGTCGGCGGCCGGTTGCTGCCGGCCGGAGAAAGCAAGGCCGCGATGCTGCTCTACGAGGACGACAAGGGCCAGCGCATATCTCTCTTCGTTACGGCGGAATCGGCGGAGAATGCCAAGGGAACTTATGCATCGGCGCAGGACGGTCCCCAGGCCGTCTACTGGCTGGACAAGGGCTATGGCTGCGCCGTCGTCGGCTCGCTTCCGCGCGAGCAATTGGCCATTGTGGCAAAGAGCGCCTATGGTCAGCTTCTGGCCGGCCTGGCCAGTTGAAAGGTGCCGCTTTTGATGGCGACACCGATCTATATCGGTGATCTCGTTCAACGCGTTTTTACATCGCCGAACGTTGCCGAATCTGTCACAATTCGGCCCTATTCGAGGTGCGATAGCGCTTCCTGACCGTCAGTATTTCGACTGATGTCTTGAATGTTTCGAGTAGGGCATTTCCCACCACCAATCGAGGTTCTCTGAAGCCGCATGCCTGCCGAGATCCGCACGGCCCGCGCGTCTGACGTCGATGATCTCGCCGCCATAGAGAAAGCCGTTTTCTCGAGCGACCGTATTTCCCGCCGCTCCTTCCGCCTGTTCATCGAACGTGAAACCGCCGAGACGCTGGTCGCCGAAGTCGATGGCCGCGTGGCCGGCTATGCGATCGTGCTGTTTCGCAAGGGCAGTGGGGTCGCGCGCCTCTACTCGATCGCCACCGGTCCGTTTTTCGGTGGGCTTGGTGTGGGCCGCATGCTGCTCGGATCCGCCGAAGAGGGCGCTTTCGAGCATGGCCGCATGATGCTGCGTCTCGAGGTGCGCGAGGACAACAGCCGCGCGATCCGCATCTACGAACAGGCCGGCTATCGCAAGATCGGCCGCGAACCCGGCTACTATGAGGATGGCGAGACGGCGCTGCGCTACGAAAAGACCTTGCGCGGCGACGTTCCGATCGCCACCAAAGTGCCATTCTATCAGCAGACATGCGAATTCACTTGCGGCCCGTGCTGCCTGATGATGGCCATGGCCAACTTCGATCGCGGCTTCGTGCCGGATCCGGTCATGGAAATTCGCCTGTGGCGCGAGGCGACGACCGTGTTCATGATGTCGGGGCCAGGCGGGTGCGAGCCGTTCGGTCTTGCTGTCTCGGGGTACGAAAGCGGGCTTGCGGCGGAGATCTACGTCTCCTTCTACGGCGCGCTGTTCCTGCAATCGGTGCGCAGCGAGGACAAGCGCCGGGTGATGGAACTGGCCCAGGTTGACTTTCGCCGGCGCGCGGAACTTTACGGCATCCCGGTGAATTACCGTCCGTTCACCATCGACGATATCAGGGCCGCGATCGCTGGGGGAAAACTGGTGCTGGTGCTGATCAGCGGCTTCCTGATGTTCGGCAAGAAGGTGCCGCATTGGGTGCTGGCGATCGGCGATGACGGCGACCATATCCTGATCCACGACCCTTGGGTCGAGGACGAAAGACAGGAGACCATCCTTGATGCCGCCAACATTCCCGTGCCTTACGGCATCTTCATGAACATGGCGCAGTTTGGCCGCGACGGACTGCGTGCCGCCATCACTCTGGGAAAGCGCTGATAACAATGACCTGGGTTATTCTTACAGGCAGGCAGAGCGATCTCGACCAGGTGGCGACACCACACAAGATCATCACCAATCGCGACTATCTCGCGCATCCGTCGCTGTTTCGCGGCCAGCGGCCGAAGGTCATCAACCTCTCGAACAACTACGCCTACCAGAGCCGAGGCTACTATGCCTCGCTGCTGGCCAGCTCGCGCGGCCACAAGGTGATCCCGACCGTCGAGACGATGATCGACCTGTCGGAGCGCAAGCTCTATGAGCACGCGCTGCCGGAACTGGAGCTTGCGCTCAACAAATGCCGCAAGGACCTCGGCGGCGCCTTCCCGCAAAAAGTCTGCATCTTCTTCGGCATCGGCCCGTCGAAAATCTGGGACCGTTTCGCCAAGCTGTTGTTCGACTGGTTCCGCGCGCCGGCGCTCGAGGTCCACATCAAGGACAGCGCCGAATGGGCCTCGATCCGCAAGATCGGCTTCCATCCGCTGGCGCGCATGACCGAGGATGAGGAAAAAAGCTTCATCCAGTGCCTGGAGACCTACACCAACCGCGAGTGGCGCGACACCAAGGGCCGCACGCCGGCACGCTACACCTTCGCCACGCTGGTCGATCCGCATGAGGAATTGCCGCCCTCGGAGATATCGTCGCTGCGCTACTGGGCCAAGATCGCGGAGAAGATGGGCGTCGAAATCGAGCCGATCACCAAGCGGGACCTCGCCAAGCTCGCCAATTACGACGCGCTGTTCATCCGCGAGACGACCTCGATCTCCAACCACACCTATCGTTTCGCCCGCCGCGCTCAGCAGGAAGGCATGCCGGTCATCGACGATCCGCTGTCGATGATCCGCTGCACCAACAAGGTCTATCTCAACGAGCTGATGGCCTACAACAAGGTCCCGGTGCCGCCGACGGTGATGATCGCCGGCACTTCGGATCTCGAACTGGCGGCGCAGACACTGAGCTTTCCGCTGGTGCTGAAGATCCCGGATTCGTCATTCTCGCGCGGCGTCAAGAAATGCGCCAATTTCGAGGAACTGAAGACGCTCGCCACCGAATGGCTGGAGGATTCCGACCTTCTGATCGCGCAGAAATTCATCCCGACCGAATATGACTGGCGCGTCGGCGTGCTCGGCGGCCAGCCATTGTTTGCCGTGCACTACCTGATGGCCAAGAAGCACTGGCAGATCGTCAACCACAAGGCCAACGGCAAACCCGACCAGGGCGGCATCAAGACCTTCACGCTGAAGGAAACGCCAGCGCATGTCGTCGAGACGGCGGTGAAGGCGGCGCGCTGTATCGGTGACGGGCTCTATGGCGTCGACCTCAAGGAAACCAAGGACGGAGTCTTCGTCATCGAGGTCAACGACAACCCGAACCTCGACCATGGCTGGGAGGATTCCGGCGAGAAGGACGAGGTCTGGGTGCGGCTGACGCAGTGGTTCCTGGAGCGGCTGGATCGGCCGGGGCGGTAATTTGATCGGGGAAAAGATGCTGAGGATTTTGCCGGCTGCGATCGCAAGGAGATCTACCGCCGCTTTCGCGACCGGGGCCGCCTGAAGCCGGACGAACTCCGCGTGCACCACATCGCCGCTGACATAAGCCACATAGGGCTACCTTTACCCATTGCAGAAATCCTGGTTTTTGGAGAGGGTTTTGCCAGGATGAGTTATCGAATTCTCAGGCTGAACCGAGACCATGGATCATCGCGACGTAATTTCATCGTTGACGCAGGAAGAGCGCAACCGCCTGACCGCCAAGTCTGATGTCACGGGCCTCGGTCAGCTTGCCGCTCATTGGGGTGCGATCGTGATCATCGGATCGCTGATCGCGGCGAAGGTGCCGTTCTGGCCGCTGCTGATGCTGCCGCAGGGTATCCTGATCGTGTTCCTGTTCACGCTGCTGCACGAGACGGTTCATCGCACGGCTTTCGAAACGCAATGGCTGAACGATGCCGTGGCCCGGGTATGCGGCCTGGCGATCGCGCTGCCGGCGGACTGGTTTCGCTACTTCCACTTCGCCCATCATCGATACACGCAGGACCCGCGGAACGACCCGGAACTGGCCTTCCCCAAACCGGAGACATGGCGGCAGTATCTCGTCCACATATCCGGCATCCCTTTGTGGTGGGGCCATCTCAAGACGCTCTATGCCAACGCGATGGGGCGTGGCCGGGAAAGCTACGTTCCGCCCAAAGGCTATGACAAGGTGCGCATCGAGGCGCGCGCCATGATTGCCTTTTATGCCGTGGTTATTCTGTTGGCCGTCTATTTCCGGCTCTCGGTGCTTCTCTATGTCTGGATCTTGCCCGCGCTGTTGGGACAGCCGTTTCTGCGCCTTTACCTCTTGGCCGAGCACGGCCGTTGTCCGTTCGTCGCCAACATGCTGGAAAACACCAGGACCACGCTGACCAACTGGCTGGTCCGCAAGCTGGCGTGGAACATGCCGTTCCATGCCGAGCATCACGCCTATCCCGGCGTGCCGTTTCATCAACTGCCGCGGTTTCATGCGCTGATCGAGCGGCATTTGAAGGTGATCGAGCCGGGCTATGTCAGCTTCCACGGCAAATACATCGAGACACTGCGTTGATGATGGCCGACCTCAGCCGGTCTGGCTGTGCAAGGCACGAGATTTCAAGAGACGCTGAATATCCGCCGCCTTTGACGGCACGCCGATCAGATAGCCCTGCGCCTCGGTACAGCCAGCGCGGCGCAGGATGTCGAGCTGCGCCTCGGTCTCGACGCCCTCGGCGGTGACGGTGATGCCGAGTTCGGCACCCAGCCCGATGACGGTGCGAACGATCGCCTTGGTATCGCGATTGTCCAGGTCGTGGATGAACGAACGGTCGATCTTGATCTTGTCGACGGGAAAACGCCTGAGGTAACCGAGCGAGGAATAGCCGGTGCCGAAATCGTCCAGTGCGATGCGAATACCCAGTCCGCGCAACTGCCGTAATGTCCTCAGCACGGCTTCACTCTCGTCCATCAGCACGGTTTCGGTGATTTCCAGTTCCAGCTGGCCGGCGGATACGCTGGAAAAGGCGAGAGCCGAGATAACGCTGCGGGCAAAGCCGCCGCTTTTGAGCTGCACGGCCGAGACATTGACCGCGATGCGCAGGCCCGCGGGCCAGCTTGCCGCAGCGGTGCAAGCCTTCCTCAACGCCCACTCGCCTAGCGGCACGATCAGTCCGGTTTCTTCGGCGACCGGAATGAACTTGTCCGGCGCCACCGTGCCCCGCTCCGGCGAATGCCAGCGCATCAAGGCTTCGGCACCGACGATCTCACCGGAGGCGATGTTCATGATGGGCTGGAAATCGAGATCGAATTCCTGACGCGGCAGCGCTGCCTCGAGGTCGGTCTCGAGGGCGCGTCGTGCCAGCACCATGGCGTCCATTCCGGGCTCGAAGAAGCGATACAGGTTGCGCCCTTCGCTCTTCGCTCGGTAGAGCGCCGTATCGGCGTTTTTCAACAGCGTATCGGCGTCGTTGCCATCGTCAGGGAAGACGGCGATGCCCAGGCTGATGCCGACATGCATGTCCCGGTTCTTATAGCGGAACGGTTTTGCGATTGCCTCGACGATCCGCTTTGCCAGTTTCTCGGCATCGGCGATGCGCTTGAGATTGAACTCGATGATGACGAATTCGTCGCCACCGAAACGGGCGACGATGTCTGTGTCATTGCGCAGGCAACGCTGCAGCCTGTCGGCCACGCTCTTCAGCAGCCAGTCGCCGGCCGGATGGCCCCAAGTGTCGTTGATGGCCTTGAAGCGGTCGAGGTCGAGCGAGAAGATTGCCAGCGACGTGGCCGCCGGGTCTTCCAACGCAAGCTCGAGCCGTTCGCGAAACATCTGGCGGTTGGGCAACCCGGTCAGCGTGTCGTGATGCGCAAGATGCGTCATGCGCTCTTCGGCGCGGCGGCGTTCGGTGACGTCGTCGAAAGTCGCAACCCAGCCGCCGCCGCCCATCGGCTGGCGTGTGACCAGAATCGTCCTGCCGTCGGAAAGATGCCGATACGCCGAATGCATTTTTCCCGCCACCAGGCAGGCTTCGGTTTTGGCGACTTCGCTGTCGACATCGATCTTCGTATAGATGCCGAGTTCCAGCAATCGTTCGAGCGCGTCGCGGTGCGTCGTTCCGAGCGGGAAGTCCGCCGCGGTGACGTTGTAGAGCTCGAGGAAACGCCCGTTGCGCACGATCATCTTGCCGTCGGCGTCGTACATCAGCAGGCCTTGCGACATATTGGCTAGCGCGGCGTCGAAGCGGCGGTGCTGCTCCTTGAGCTCTTGTTCGGCGCGCCGCTGTTCGGTGATGTCCTCGTAGATCGAGACCCAGCCTCCCAGAGCCAGCGGGCGATGCGAGATGTTGATGATGCGACCATCCGACAACGTCTCCTCATAGGTCGAGGGTTTCGCCTGGTCGATATAGGGCTTGCGGATGGCGTAGAGCTCATCGGCGCTTTCCGAGGCGATGCCCATGTCGACGCTATGGCGCAGAATGTCGAGAAATCGGATGCCGGGCCGTATCACCTTGGCGTCGAGGCAGAAGATGTTGATATAATTGCCGTTGCAGATGATCATCCGCTCGTCGGCGTCGAACATGCACAGGCCATGCGACATATTTTCGACCGCAGCCAAAAAACGCTCGTTCTGTTCGCGCAGTTCGTCTTCCATATGGCGCGAGCGATCCATGCCTTCGGCCTCCCGTTCAGGGACGGCCGAACCACCCTTGGCATCAGCGACGGGCATGAGGCGCCTGCGGATCGTGATCGAAAGAGCTACTGTGGTCGCCGCCGGTTAATTTAGCGTTTTTAGCCGACCGCGGGCGCCGAAGCCTGATGCCGCGACCTCTCGATCGCGGAAAACCGCTTCAGGAACGCATTCTGCGCCCAGGTCACCGAGCGTGGCGTGAAATCGAAGCGGTCGGCATTGAAGCCGCGCGGACGGCCGAAGAACTCGGTCGCCTCGGCGGTCGAAAAGCCAGCGAGCAGCGTCGCCTCGAAATAGGCGGCGATCTGGTCGGCGCGCTTGATCTCCTTGCGCAGCGCGGCAGCTGGTTCGGGCGGCAGCGAGAAGCGCAGATGGATGGCGCGCTGCAACCGCAACTCACAATCCTTGTAGCTGCCGCCCATCACCGATTTGAACGGCGAGATCATGTCGCCGATGACATATTCGGGGGCGTCGTGCAGCAGCGCCGCCAGCCGGGCGTCGGCCGAAGCCTCAGGCATCAGGTCGCAGAACAGCGCCTCCACCAGCAGCGAGTGCTGGGCAACCGAAAAGGCATGTTCGCCGCTGGTCTGGCCGTTCCAGCGGGCAACGCGAGCGAGCCCATGCGCAATGTCTGAAATCTCTATGTCGAGCGGTGAAGGGTCGAGCAGGTCGAGCCGGCGGCCCGACAGCATGCGCTGCCAGGCGCGTGCCGGCGCGCCGACGCGGTCGGCCGCCATCAGGCCTCCTCCGCGCTGACGGCTTCCTGCGGGAAGGCGAATTTTGCCCAGACCGGGATGGCGAGTGAAACGGTGGCGTCCCCAGCCATGATCGCCTGGCCGGCGTCGAGCGCCGCCTTGACCCGGTCGATGCGGGCAATGGCGAGGCCTGTCGCGCTGACGGTCGAGCCGAGCGTGCCAACCGGCCGTCCCGCGACGGTTAGCTCGGTGCCCGGCGCGGGCAGGGGCCTGTCGGCCGAAACAATCAGCACGCGCCGCCTGGCCGTGCCGCGATGCTGCATGCGCGAGACGACCTCCTGGCCGACATAGCAGCCCTTCTTGAAGCCGATACCGCCGGTTTCGTCGAGCAGCACGTCATGCGGGAAGGCTTCTCCAAGCTGGTAGTCGCTGCCGCTTTCGGCAATGCCGGCGGCGATGCGGAATGCACGCCACGCGGCAAGGTCGCCGCGCTCTTCAGTTTCGCCATAGGAACGAGTGACGGCGCCGTTGCGAAAGCGCGTGTCGACGGCCGCCGTTGAATCAGATTGTGAGGGCGTTGATTCAGGTCCCCACGCGACGGTGACAAGCGCCTGATCGGATTTGGCAATCTCGACCTTGGCGCGCAGTTTGTAGAGCGTCAGCCGGCGCATGAAATCGTCTGAGATATCGGCACGGCATTCGAGCCGGAATGCATTCTCGCCGGCGCGTAAGATGAGGAAATCGAACAGGATCTTGCCTTGCGGCGTCAGCAGCGCGCCAGGCTTGGCTTCGCCGGGAGCCAATATGTCGAGATCGGTGGTCAGGATGTTCTGCAAAAAATGCTCGGCATCCGGGCCTGATACGGAAATGAGGGCACGATCTTTGAGCTGGGCAAAGGGCATGGGCGGAAAAGCAGCCTGATCTTGCAAAATGGTCGGCCTTTACGTAAGCCGCTGGCACTCCCCCCGCAAGAGAGCATGGCCATGATCTACGACCTCATCCTGACAGGCGGCACAGTGGTCAACCATGATGGCGAAGGGGCCCGCGATATCGGCGTGAAGGACGGGCGCATCGCCGCCATCGGCGATCTCCGCCAGGCCTCGGCCGGCGAGACGATCGACTGCCGCGGCCTGCACATCCTGCCGGGTGTCGTCGACAGCCAGGTGCATTTTCGTGAACCTGGACTGGAGCACAAGGAAGATTTGGAGACGGGTTCGCGCGCGGCGGTGCTGGGCGGTGTCACCGCCGTGTTCGAAATGCCCAACACCAATCCACTGACCACCAGCGAGGCGGCTCTTGCCGACAAGGTTCGGCGCGGCAGTGGCCGCATGCATTGCGATTTCGCCTTCTGGGTCGGCGGCACCCGTGAGAACGCGAACGATGTTGGCGAGCTTGAGCGGCTGCCGGGCGCGGCCGGGATCAAGGTTTTCATGGGCTCGTCCACCGGCGACCTGCTGGTCGAGGACGACGAGGGCGTTGCATCGATCCTCAGAAACACGCGCCGACGCGCCGCCTTTCACTCGGAAGACGAATTCCGGTTGCGCGAACGTCTTGGCGAGCGCATCGAGGGCGATCCTTCATCGCACCCGGTCTGGCGCGACGAAATCGCTGCCTTGCGCTGCACCGAACGCCTCGTACGCATCGCGAAAAAAGTTCGCGCCCGCATCCACGTGCTGCATATCTCGACCGCCGAGGAGATCTTGTTCCTCGAACAGCACAAGGATGTCGCGACCTGCGAGGCGACACCGCATCATCTGACCCTGTCGGCGGACGATTACGCGCGGCTTGGCACGCTGATCCAGATGAACCCGCCGGTGCGCGCCGCGCGCCATCGCGATGGCGTCTGGCACGGCATCGCGCAAGGCATCGTCGACGTGCTCGGCTCCGACCACGCGCCGCACACGCTGGCCGAGAAGGCAAAGCCCTATCCGGCCTCGCCCTCGGGGATGACCGGGGTGCAGACGCTGGTGCCGATCATGCTCGACCACGTCAATGCGGGCCGGCTGACGCTGCAGCGCTTTGTCGACCTGTCCAGCCATGGCCCGCAACGCATCTTCGGCATGGCGAGAAAGGGCCGCATCGCCGCCGGCTACGACGCCGACCTCACCATTGTCGACATGAAGCGGCGCGAAACCATCACCAACGCGCAGGCCGGTTCGAAGGCAGGCTGGACACCTTATGATGGCAGGGAAGTGACAGGCTGGCCGGTCGGCACCGTCATCCGCGGCCGCCGCGTCATGTGGGAAGGCGAGATCGTCACGCCAGGGCAGGGCAGGGCTGTGGAGTTTTCCGAGGCTTTGGTGGGTTAGCTGTTTTCGCCCGCGTTGGATTTTTTAAGCGCGATCCACTAAGTTAGGAGGATTATGAACGTAGATATCGCGCCCATGGTTGTCCCCGCTGAGTTTCCGGAACTCCAGGTGCTTGCTTGGAACCGCGATGCTGCACGCCCGATCCCCGCCGAGGAGGCATTTGCGCTATACGAGCGGAATTGGCGTTTTGTTGATCAAAAGCGCCTTACGACGCGTGAAAAGCTGCTTATTCAGAGACTGGCGGACAAGTTCGGTCATGGCATCCTTTTGACCACTGTCTGAAGTTCCTTTCGCTCTCCTGATCCTACTCGCAGCTGGAACATCAACAGGACACACGGCGAGCGGAAACCATGACGAAATTCAAGAAACCTGAACATCGGATCATTGCCGAAGCCCTCGGGTTGATGGACCGGCATTTCCTGACCGCAAACCAGTGTTGGTTCGGCGGCGGAACGGCGATTGTCATGAAATTCGGTGAATTCCGGCGGTCACTGGATGTAGACTTCCTGTGTGCTGATGCCGACGGCTATCGCGAATTGCGGACCTTTGCAGTCGAACGCGGGATCAGGGCATTCTTCCCCAAACCCGTCGAAGCGGCTCGGGATTTCCAGATTGATCAGTATGGTTTGAGGACAGTCGTAAGACTACAGGGACAGCCTATCAAGTTCGAAGTCATTCGCGAAGGCCGCATCAAACTTCAAGGCCATTTCGATAGCGATCTGAATGTGCCCACCCTTGTTTCCGCAGATATGTTCGCCGAGAAGTTGCTGGCCAATGCCGATCGATGCCAGGACCGCGCAACCGCATATCGTGATGCTATCGATCTTGGAATGTTGATTGGCGCCTACGGCGAAATCCCGATCGAAGCGCTCGGTAAGGCGCAAACTGCTTACGGGCCAGACATTCAGCACAAGGTCGCATGGGTGGTGAACAAGCTTCAGGACAAGGACGAGCTACGCAACGCGGCCGACGTCCTGCAGATGGACGCCAGCGTGGCAGCCGATGCCATTTCGCTTCTTCGAAAGGAGGGCGCTCGCATATGGCTGGATGCCGGAATCGACGAGCGACCGCGTCGATAGCGGCCGGAGTTCAATCCCCGGCGACGAAGAAGGTCCATCGTCCCGTGGGCGTGATGCCGACACGGTAGAAGATATAGGCGCCGAACTGCTTCATGTCGTCGAAGTCGCCAGCGGTGACGATCTTGAACAGTTCGACCCGCTGCTTGGCATCCAGCTTGTCCAACGGCAGGGCGAAGAAATACGGCCACACATAGAGCTCTTCCGGCTTGCCGGCATCGAGGTGGACATAACCGGCGTTGAGCACCTCCTCGAGGATGGCCAGGATCTCCTGACCATCCGGATCACCGGAGAGACCCTTGAGGAAGGCGATGGCGTCGCCGTCTATGTCGGTCAGCGATATCTGCGTCATGCTGTCGCCGGTGCCGATCAAGGGCCGCAGCTTTTCGATGTCGCCGCCCTTGCAGGCCTCGACGATCAGATCGTGCATGCGCCGCACCGGTTCCGGCAGCTTGCCGAGATCGTAGACAACCTCGGGCACAGGCGTGTCCGGATCGACGCGCGGCCTGGTCACGCCGCCATCCGCCGGGCTGTCGGGCTCGGATTCGGCCGGAGCAGTCGGCTGGCTGGCCGGAGGCGGCGGCCCAACCGGGTTGGGCATTGGCACGGTGCTTCCTGGCGGCGACATGTCTTCGTCCGACGGCGGCGTGGCTGTTGGAGGGAGCTCTTCGCGCTTGATCTCGCTCAGCGCAAGAGCGGGGCTGCTGGCGAGGCACACAACCAGGGGAAGCTCGACACAGTAAGCGGCGAAGCAGATGCAAAGGACCAAGCCACGCGGCTTGCCTGACATCGAAAAATTCACTGCCCGTTTCTCCCTGCTTCCGGGCATGACGCCCGAGCGGCATTTTGCCGTCAAAGAACCGGACGTCGGTTCAGTGCCGCAGCCGTTCAGGTTCGAAGGCGCCAGCAATCACCTTTTCACGCATACGGTCGAGCAGGGCAAGGGCCGAGGTCTCGCCATTGGCACGCAACATCTCGCCGAAAGCGGTTTCGAGCGCCGCTTCGGCAATGATCTCGGGCTCTATGCCGGCGGAGAGACCTTCCGCCCAGGCCTCGCTGTGGCTTTCCACGGCGGTCAGGCGTTTTTCTTCCCTGACCAGCGCGTCGATGTCGTTGACACCATGTTCCATAAGCGAATGTCCACCCTTTCAAGCAGCGATCCGTCGGTGTGGATCAGGCCTGATCTGTTCATTTCACACGCATGGTCAATTAAGTATTTGTAAATACGACATTTTTTTGATCGTCTTTTACAAAGCCCGATTGCCTTGTGCGAAGCTGCGTTCAGCTCGAGTCAAACTTAGCCGATTGGGGCGGCCTGCGGGGCGAAAACCTTCAGTTTGAGTTAATTCCGCTTTCGCGCGGTAAGGTTTCGTTAATACTGTTGCAGAAGTGCCACATGAGGATTGCACCAAGATATCGCCTGGCACAAGCCGGAGATGTCGGTCGTCACCAGCAATGGTCCGAATAGTTGTTGATGAGCAACCGAAAGGCCTAATTTCCGTAACGCGAGGCGATGTCGCGTGACAGCGTCTCGCCTTCCTTCATATAACGGCTGATGGCTTCGGTCGCCGAAGGGGTGCACTGCGTATAGATGCCGCCGAAGGAACGGTAGCCACGGTTGAAGCTGGCGATGAAGCGGGCGCGCCGCTCGGCGTCCGGATTTTCCGAATCAAGCAGCTTCTGCATCTCGACACGCCACTGGTCGCCTTTTTCGCCGCACAAATTGCGCAGGAAATGCAGCGACCCCAGAACTTCCGCCAGCCGCATTAGCCCGGGCTCGAACGGCGACTCGGCGCTGAGCGCAGGCCGCGTCGAGACAGCCGCGCTGACGACAAGACATATGGCAAGAAGTAGGGATGGACGGTTCATATCATAAGGTTCTCTGCCGAACGGCATAAACCGTTCTGGCTCGCCAAACAGCATAAGCCTTTGTGGCGAAACAATTTGTCGCCCGCAAGTCGATTTTCAGGACTGCGACGCGCCGGTTCCGCCGGGATTCAACAAGTCTTCGGCCACCGCGAATACCGAGCCTGCGAGCGGCAGTGCCGCCACCTCGCTGAGCGTGTAGAAGGCGGCCGTCTCGGCGTCGTCGCTGGCCACCGCCTCGCCGCCGGCATAGGCGGCGCCAAAGACCGTGAGGAGATAATCGACCGGGTGGCTGTCGTCCCTGCCGTCGATGTGGATTTCCCGAAGCGGGCGGTAATCGGTGGCCCGCAGGCCGGTCTCTTCCATCAGTTCGCGGGCGGCAGCCTGCTCCAGCGTCTCAGCGGGTTCGACCTTGCCACCTGGGAAGGCATAGAGCCCTTGCGAAGGTTGCCGGGCTCGCTTGACCAGTAGCACGGTGTCCGCGCGCACGACGGCGACCGAGACTGCCGGGAGTGTCTTGCGCGCTTCGTTCATGGATTCCCGATCAGGCGTATAGGCAGGTCTGTTGTGGACCGCCCAGCATGGGGAAGCTTTAGCGGTTGCGCAACGCCGGTTCCATTGCCACTTTCAAACCGGATCATTCGGCCGAACCATTCGAGGGCACCAATCGACCATGTGCGGACGTTTTGCCTTGACCGCGACGCCGGACCAGACCGCCGCCCTGCTGGGCTTGGCCGAACTGGAGGAGTTCCCGGCGCGCTACAACATCGCGCCGACACAGCCGGTCCTGATGGCGATCGCCGGCGCTCCGCGGGCGCCGGGCTCGAATCTGCCGGGCCGGCAGCCAATGTTGGTGCGCTGGGGGCTGATCCCGACCTGGGTCAAGGACACCAGGGAGTTTCCACTGCTGTTCAACGCGCGCTCCGAAGGAGCCGCCGAAAAGGCCTCGTTCAAAGCGGCCATGCGCCATCGCCGTGCTTTGGTGCCCGCCTCCGGCTTCTACGAATGGCGGCAAACCGGCGGCAAGAAAGGACAACCCTATTGGATCCGGCCGAGGCATGGCGGGTTGGTCGCCTTTGCCGGCCTGATCGAGACCTATGCCGAGCCGGGCGGTTCGGAGATGGACACCGGTGCCATACTGACCGTCAACGCCAATGCCGACATCGCCCATATCCACGACCGCATGCCGGTGGTGATCGATCCCAGGGATTTCGCCCGCTGGCTGGAATGCCGCACGCTCGAGCCACGCGATGTAGCCGACCTGTTGCGGCCGGCACAGCCGGATTTTTTCGAGGCAATTCCGG
This sequence comes from Mesorhizobium sp. M1338, assembly GCF_040318045.1. Classification (NCBI taxonomy): domain Bacteria; kingdom Pseudomonadati; phylum Pseudomonadota; class Alphaproteobacteria; order Hyphomicrobiales; family Phyllobacteriaceae; genus Mesorhizobium; species Mesorhizobium sp. M1338. The sequence continues at coordinate 36,526 of NZ_JAMYLL010000013.1, forward strand.
TCTCCGACCTCGTCAACAAGGTGTCCAACACTGGACCGGAAATTCAGGAGCGGGGCGAGATCGGGCCGGAGCCCGAGAAGGTCAAGCGCCAGAAGCCCGGCGCGGACGACAGTCAGATGACGTTGTTCTAGCTCAGCTGTTCTTCATAGGCGCATGTCAGCGCCCTCATGCCAGGCGCCTTTTGCGCCCGCCGCACACCGCCTCAGGCGGCGCGGGGCGATACGATCGTCTGTGCCGGCTTCTTCTTCTTCGCGGTGTGGAGAAGGGCGGCGACGATCGCGGCCGGACCGATTGCGCGGTAGTGGTTGGCCAGCGCCGGTTGCTTGGCGCGGTTGGATTCCTGCTTGCTGCGAGGCATGTCTCTCTTCCCAGGTAACATTTTCGTGTCCGCGTTTGATGGCCGATTCTGACCAAATCGTGACGCCCGCTGATCTAGCCGACGAATGTTTCATGACTGTGCCGACATGTTTAATAAAATGTTTCAGTGCATCATTACCTGTGATCCAGCGACGTTTTTGCCGAAACTAGCGACTTGACGGCAACACAAGCCAAGGCGATAAAGCCGCCCATGAAAACGTCTTTCGCCATTTGTGGCATTTGCATTATTGGCTAGCCTCGCGCTGGTCCGGACGTTTTCGCCTCATCTTCCCCAGATTGGACAAACGCCCCGGCCAGCAGGCTGGAATCCGATTTGCGCCTCGGCGCAAGACAGGTTCCATCCAAACAAAAAGTTCTGAACCGGGAAGGCACGAATGTCTGACGCATCGCAGGGCCTGCGCCTCTACAACACGCTGACGCGAGCGAAGGAGGATTTCGTCCCGATCGATGGGCGCAATGTGCGCATGTATGTCTGCGGCCCGACCGTCTATGACTTTGCCCATATCGGCAATGCCAGGCCGGTGATCGTCTTCGACGTGCTGTTTCGCATGCTGCGTCATGTCTATGGGCAGACGCACGTCACCTATGTGCGCAACATCACCGACGTCGACGACAAGATCAACGCGCGCGCCTTGCGGGATTTTGGCGGCGAGGTCGCTTCAGGCACGCTTTCGCTCAACGAAGCGATCCGGCGGGTCACCGAAAAGACCGCCGATCAGTTTCACCGCGACGTGGCGGTTCTTGGCTGCCTGGAGCCGACGGTCGAGCCGCGCGCCACCGAATTCGTCGAGCCCCGCGCTGATGGCAAGGTGGACATGATCACCCTGATTCAAAGCCTGATCGAACGCGGCCATGCCTATGTTGCCGCTGGCGAAGTCCTGTTCGACACGGCGTCGATGCCTGACTACGGCCAACTGTCGAAACGCAATCTCGACGAGCAGCAGGCCGGCGCTCGCGTCGCCGTGGACGCGCACAAGAAAAACCCCGGCGATTTTGTCCTCTGGAAGCTGTCGTCACCGGAGGAGCCCGGCTGGAATTCGCCATGGGGCAGGGGCCGGCCCGGCTGGCACATCGAATGCTCGGCGATGTCGGCCGCCTATCTCGGCGAGGTGTTCGACATCCACGGCGGAGGTCTCGACCTGATCTTCCCGCATCATGAGAACGAGATCGCCCAGTCGCGCTGCGCCCACGGCACCGATGTCATGGCCAACATCTGGATGCACAATGGCTTCCTGCAGGTCGAAGGCCAGAAAATGTCGAAGAGCCTCGGCAATTTCTACTCGATCAACGAACTCTTGGAGACCGAGACCTTCGGTGGCCGCAAATGGCCGGGTGAGGTGCTGCGGCTGGCGATGCTGATGACGCACTATCGCGAGCCCATCGACTTTTCCGTGCGCAAGCTGGAAGAGGCCGAGAACACGCTGCGCAAATGGAAGCGGGCGGCCGACCTGGCGCCGGCTGCGGCAGGTCAGTTGCCCGCGGAGGTTATAGATGCCTTGTCGGACGATCTCGCCACCTATGCCGCCTTCCAGCTTTTGACCCAGTTGGCCGGCGAGGCAGCGGACGGCAACGATGCGGCGGCCGCACTGAAGGCGTCGCTGCTGTTCCTCGGCTTCGATGTCGCGTCGGCCAAGGTTGATGAAGACCACGTCGCAAAGGCCATCGCCAAGCGTCTCGCATTCATCGCCGCCAAGAACTGGGTCGAAGCCGACCGCATCCGCGACGAACTGTTGGCACAAGGTATACAGTTGAAGGACGGCAAGGATCCGGTCACGGGCGAACGCATCACCACTTGGGAGGTGAAGCGGTGAGGGTGGCGCGAAACACTTTTGCAAGGTTGGCGGAGACGCTGGCGACAGCCGATCTCCCCCCTTGCGGGGGAGATGTCCGGCAGGACAGAGGGGGGTGTGAAGGAACGCCAGCGTTTCTGTTTGCCCACTCTCGTTTCGACCGTTTTCCGAAAAGGCAGCGGTCTCCAGTTGATAAGCGGGCGGGACAGCACCCCCCTCTGTCCTGCCGGACATCTCCCCCGCAAGGGGGGAGATCGGCCCTAGTCGCCGATTTCGCTAGTTGCCGGCGAAGGGGTGTTTGATGGGACACGATCTTGTTCCGCAACGACACCGCCGGAATGCAAAATCCATGCGTCGCGTTATGACCGATGCGGAGTTGAAACTTTGGAATGAGTTGCGCGCTCATCGGCTGATGGGAATGAGCTTTCGGCGGCAGGTGCCGATTGGACCTTACATCGTCGACTTTGCTTGCTCAGCCTATCATCTCGTTGTCGAGGTCGACGGTAGCCAACATGCGGATAGCGAAAATCTACAACATGACGAGACACGCAGCGCATATTTGAAGAGCAGCGGCTGGACCATCCTGCGCTTCTGGAACGACGACGTCATTCGCGATATCGACAATGTCTGCCAGCACATCGTTATCGAGGCTGGCCTGGCCGGCGCTGAAAAGCCAGTACCCGAACCAGCAAGGGAGTCCGTTTCATGATCGACCATCTCGGCATCACCGTTGCCGATTTCGCCGCTTCGAAGGGTTTCTACGACAAGGCGATGGCGCCCCTTGGTGCCGCGCTGCTGTACATGGTGCCGCTGGAATACACCGGCGGCGCCAAGGTCGGTGGCTATGGCCGCGACCGGCCGGTGTTCTGGCTGAGTACCAGCAAGGACAAACCCAATGACCACCAGCACGTCGCCTTCACCGCGCGCAGCCGCGCCGAGGTCGATGCCTTCCATGCCGCGGCCCTTGCCGCCGGCGGCAAGGACAATGGCGGCCCGGGCCTGCGTCCGCACTATCATCCGAGCTACTACGCCGCTTTCGTCTTCGATCCCGACGGCAACAATGTCGAGGCCGTCTGCCATGCCCCGGAGTGAGCGGCGATGAGCCTCGACAACCGGCCGATCTATACCGGCGGCTGCCAGTGCGGCGCGGTGCGCTTTCGCGTCGAAGGCGCGTTGGGGGACGCGTCGATCTGCCATTGCCGCATGTGCCAGAAGGCGTTCGGCTCGTTCTACGCGCCGCTTGTTTCAGTGCGCGAGGCGAAGCTCGACTGGACGCGTGGCGAGCCGAAATATTTTCGCTCATCCAACCATGTCGATCGTGGTTTTTGTGGCAATTGCGGCACGCCGCTGACCTTCACCGCGCCGGATGGTGTCGGGCTGGCGATCGGTGCGTTCGACAATCCGGCGGAGATCGCGCCGCTGATCCAGTGGGGCACGGAGGCAAAGCTGCCCTATGTCGATACGATCCCGCAATTGCCGGGCGAGGAGACCATGGCCGACATGTCGTCGGCCCCCTACCTGGCCGATCTCGTCTCCTATCAGCATCCAGACCACGACACCGAACAATGGCCGCCAGAGGAAAAGCCATGACCGAGACAGTTAGAACCGGTGGCTGCCAATGCGGCGCCGTGCGTTTCCGCATTCATGGGGCGCTCGGCCGCCCCTCCATCTGCCATTGCCGCATGTGCCAGAAGCAATTCGGCTCGTTTTTCGGTGCGCTGGTGACGGTGCCCAGGGATGGCGTCGAGTGGACCCATGAAGAGCCGAGCTATTTCCAATCGTCGGTCAACATCGATCGTGGTTTCTGCGCCAGATGCGGGACGCCGCTGACCTATCGGCAGCCCGGCGGACTTGAGATCGCCATCGGCGCCTTCGACGACCGTTCCGATCTCGCCCCGCAGATCCAAATCAATTACGCAGCGCGGCTGCCCTGGGTGGAGACGATCTTCGATCAGCCCGTTCATCAGGACCCCGACTACTACGCGAGGCAGGAGCAGATCATCTCCTTCCAGCATCCCGACCATGAAACAGCGGACTGGCCGACCAAAGGTTTGCAACTATGAGCAGTCAATTGCGTACGCTCTACCCCGAGATCGAGGCGTTCGATTCCGGCATGCTCGATGTCGGCGACGGCCATCAGGTCTACTGGGAGCGTTCCGGCACCAAGGGCGCCAAGCCGGCCGTGTTCCTGCATGGCGGGCCAGGTGGCACCATCTCGCCAAAACATCGGCGGCTGTTTGACCCGAAGCTTTACGACGTCATCCTGTTCGACCAGCGCGGCTGCGGAAAATCGACGCCCAACGCCTCGCTCGAAGCCAACACGACATGGCATCTGGTCGCCGATATCGAACGTTTGCGCGAAATGGTCGGCTTCGACAAATGGCTGGTGTTCGGCGGCTCCTGGGGCTCCACGCTTGCGCTCGCCTATGCCGAGACGCACCCCGAACGCGTCAGCGAACTGGTGGTGCGCGGCATCTACACACTGACGCGCGCCGAACTCGAATGGTACTACCAGTTCGGCGTTTCGGAGATGTTCCCGGACAAATGGGAGCGTTTCCTGGCGCCGATCCCCGAGGCCGAGCGCGGCGACATGATGGCCGCCTACCGCAAGCGGCTGGTCGGCAGCGATCGCAAGGCGCGGATCGAAGCCGCCCGCGCCTGGAGTCTGTGGGAAGGCGAAACCATCACGCTGTTGCCGGAGCCCGAAACCAGCGGTCCGTTTGGTGAAGACGACTATGCCGTCGCCTTCGCCCGCATCGAGAACCACTATTTCGTCCATGCCGGCTGGCTGGAGGAAGGTCAGCTGTTGCGCGATACGCACAAACTTGCGGATATTCCCGGCACCATCGTCCATGGCCGCTACGACATGCCGTGCCCGGCGCGCTATGCCTGGGCGCTGCACAAGGCCTGGCCGAAGGCGGATTTCCATCTGATCGAGGGCGCCGGTCATGCGTATTCGGAGCCGGGTATTTTGGATCAACTGATCCGGGCGACGGATCGGTTTGCGGGGAAGACATAGTCGATGCACGGCGATCCTTCACACCCCCCTCTGTCCTGCCGGACATCTCCCCCGCAAGGGGGGAGATTGGATGTCGCCTTCGCTTTCGCCAATCGCCGACATTGCAGGACCAGCACTGTCGTCAAAGCTGCCGATCTCCCCCCTTGCGGGGGAGATGGCCGGCAGGCCAGAGGGGGGTGCTCAAGCACCTTGCTGTCATGAAAAAGGAAAGACTGTTCCTCTTCGACACCACGTTGCGCGATGGCCAGCAGACGCCGGGCATCGACTTTTCCGTCGAGGACAAGATCGCCATCGCCAAACTGCTTGACGCCTTCGGCCTCGACTATGTCGAGGGCGGCTATCCCGGCGCCAACCCGACCGACACGGCCTTCTTCCAGGAGAAGCGCACGGCACGCGCCAAATTCGTCGCCTTCGGCATGACCAAGCGGGCAGGGGTATCGGCGTCCAACGATCCCGGCCTTGCATCACTGGTGCAGTCGAAATCGGACGCCATCTGCTTCGTCGCCAAGAGCTGGGACTACCATGTCCGCGTCGCGCTCGGCTGCACCAATGAGGAGAACCTCGACGCCATCAAGGCCTCCGTCGAGGCGGCGATCGCCGCCGGCAAGGAGACATTGGTCGACTGCGAGCATTTCTTCGACGGCTTCAAGGCCAATCCCGACTATGCACTGGCCTGTGCCAGGACCGCTTATGATGCCGGCGCGCGCTGGGTGGTGCTGTGCGACACCAATGGCGGCACGCAGCCGTCGGAAGTCCGCGCCATTGTCGAGAGCGTCATCGCCTTCGGTATGTCAGGCGATCATCTCGGCATCCATGCCCATGACGACACTGGCCAGGCCGTGGCCAATTCGCTGGCCGCGGTCGAGGCCGGCGTGCGCCAGATACAGGGCACGCTCAACGGTATCGGCGAGCGCTGCGGCAACGCCAACCTGATCTCGATCATGCCGACGCTGGCTCTGAAGCCGGCTTTTGCCGATCGTTTCGAGACGGGCATTTCGACTGAGGCGCTGACCGGTATTTCGCGCCTGTCGCGCGCCTTTGATGAACTCTTGAACCGCGCCCCGGAAGCGCAGGCGCCCTATGTCGGCGCATCAGCCTTCGCGACCAAGGCCGGCATCCATGCTTCGGCGCTGGCCAAGGAGCCGGCGACCTATGAGCATGTGCCTCCGGAAACGGTCGGCAACCGCCGCCGCGTCATGGTTTCGGATCAGGGCGGCAAGGCCAATTTCCTCGCCGAGCTGAAGCGGCGCGGCATCGACGTGCCGAAGGACGATCACCGGCTCGACGCGCTGATATCAGTGGTCAAGGAACGCGAGGCCGAGGGCTATGCCTATGAGGGTGCCGACGCCAGCTTCGAGCTTCTGGCGCGCAAGATGCTGCACGGCCTGCCGGAGTTCTTCAACGTCACCTCGTTCCGCTGCATGGTCGAGCGCCGCTTCGACGCCAACGGCCAGTTGAAGACGGTGTCCGAAGCGATCGTGAAAGTGCTGGTCGACGGCGAGGAGAAGATGTCGGTGGCCGAGGGGCACGGCCCGGTCAACGCACTCGACATCGCGCTGCGCAAGGATCTTGGCAAATTCCAGGGCGAGATCGCCGATATGGAGCTTGCCGACTTCAAGGTGCGTATCCTCAATGGCGGCAGCGAGGCGATCACCCGCGTTCTGATCGAATCGCATGACGGCACCGGCGCGCGCTGGTGGACAGTCGGCGTTTCCGAAAACATCATCGACGCCTCGTTCCAGGCGCTGATGGATTCCATCGTCTACAAGCTGATGAAGAACCGCGAGATGGCCGGCCTTGTGGCGGCCGAATAGGGTTGAACCATCAGCGAAAGTCCATTGATCCATCAGAACTTTGCGATGGTCTTGGCAAGATGGCTGGGCCATAGCGTTGGGCCATGGCCACTGAAGCGATTACCCTGGACGCGGACTCGAAGGCACGGCGCGGCTTTTTGCTGGCGCTTGGCGCCTATCTCTTGTGGGGAATGCTGCCCTTCTACATGAAGGCCGTGGCGCATCTGCCGCTTGCTGAAGTGATAGCCCATCGCATCGTCTGGTCGGTGCCGATCGCCGCCGCCGTCCTGATCTGGGCTGGCCGCACGGCGGACTTCAAGGCGGCGTTGCGTTCGCCGCGCACCATCGCCATGGCCGCGCTGACGGCGGCGCTGATCTCGGTCAACTGGGGCATCTATGTCTGGGCGATCGCCGTCGACCGCACCGTCGAGACCGCGCTCGGCTATTACATCAACCCGCTGGTCAGCGTCGTCGTCGGCGCGCTGTTGCTGGGCGAGCGGCTCGACCGTCTGCAGATTGCGGCCGTGGTGCTGGCGGCCGTCGCCGTCGCCGTGCTGACCATCGAGGGCGGCAAGCTGCCCTGGGTGTCGCTGGCCTTGGCGTTTTCCTTCGCCGCCTACGGCTTCTTCCGCAAGACGCTGCCGATCGGCCCGAGCCAAGGGTTTCTGCTCGAAGTGCTTTTGCTGTCGGTGCCGGCCCTTGGCTACATCGTCTACCTGATCGCGACCGGACAGGACCACATCGTATCCAGTAGCGGTACCGATACGGCGCTGCTGATTGGCTGCGGTCCGGTCACGTCGGTGCCGCTCTTGCTGTTCGCCTTCGGCGCCAAGCTGCTGCGCCTCTCCACCATCGGCATCATGCAATACATCGCGCCGACCATGGTGTTCCTGATCGCCGTGCTGATCTTCGATGAGCCTTTCGGCACCACCCAGGCCGTCGCCTTTGCACTGATCTGGGCGGCACTGGCGGTGTATTCCTGGTCGATGTTGACGACAGCGCGCAAGGCTTCTGCCCGGTAAGGAGTTTCGATGTACTTGCTGCATATCGCCAACAAGAACTATTCCTCATGGTCGTTGCGGCCCTGGGTGTTGATGCGAGAGCTGGATATCCCATTCGAGGAGCGGCTGACGCCATTCCCGACCGGCTCGAGCTGGAGCCTCTATCGGTCGTTCTCGCCCAGCGGCCGGGTGCCGTGCCTGATCGACGACGGTTGGGCGGTCTGGGATTCGCTGGCGATCGCCGAATATCTCGCCGAGCGCCACCATGGTGTGTGGCCTGTCGAGGCCAAGGCACGCGCCTGGGCGCGTTCGGCCGCCGCCGAGATGCATTCGAGTTTCACCGCACTGCGTGGCGCCTGTCCGATGAGCTGCGGCCTGCGCGCGAAACCGTTTCCGATGTCCGATGCGCTGAAGCAGGACCTCTTTCGCCTCGGCGACCTCTGGAACGATGGCCTTGCTCGTTTCGGCGGGCCGTTTCTGGCCGGCGCTCATTTCACCGCCGTCGACGCTTTCTTTGCCCCGGTGGCGTTTCGCGCACAGTCCTATGGGCTCTCTTTCGACGGTGCGGCTACAGCCTATCCGGCGCAGTTGTTTGCCCTGCCGGCGATGCGCGAATGGTATGCGGCTGGCCTTGCCGAGACCTGGCGCGAGCCCGACCACGAAGCGGAAGTCGCCGCCGCCGGCACCATCATCGAGGATTTTCGCGCGGTTTGAGCGCTTACATCCGCCCGAGGCGCCGTACGAATAAATAGGTACCCGCCGCGATAACCATCGACACGCCCGACACCACCCAGAACCCCATCGGCGTGTTGACCAGGGGCAGCCCGCCGACATTCATGCCGAACAGGCCGGAGATGATGGTCATCGGCAACAGCACCGCCGTCATCACCGACAGCACATAAAGCAACTGGTTCGACTGCGTCGTCAGCTTGGCCATCAGCTCGTCCTGCAGCAGCCGGGCGCGCGCCTGCAACTGTTCGCCGTCATAGTGCAGCGTCTGCGCACGGTGCGACAGCCGCGCCGCCATGTCGTTGATTGTGTCAGGCAGGTCGTTGCGGTGCGAATGATCGAGATGGCGAAACAGATTGGTCAGCGTCGCCATTTGCCGGTGGATCACCACCAGGTGCCGCCGAGCATCGACGAGGGATTGCCGCTCATTGTGCCATGCGTCGCAGACGATGCGATCCTCGATGCCGTCGAGACTGTCGCCGATTGCCGCGAGTTCGGCCACCATGCCGTCGAACGATTGGCCGACGACCGCCTCGATCAACTCGGCCGGCGAGCGGAACTTGCGCGATCCGTTCTCGATCGCCTTGCGGATGTTGTCGACCGACTGCAGCGGCTGCTTGCGGGCGCCGATCAGCATGGTGTCGTTGAGGGCGAAGCGGAAATGGCCAAGCCCGCCTGCTTCCGCCGAATAGTCATGTCGCAGGTCCGGCAGGTCGCCGTAGAGCCAGTCATCCTCGAGGTCGATGTGACAGCCATGGGTGGCGGAGAGGAAAGCTTCGCGCACCGGCGCCGGCAAAGCCTGGTCGGCGCCGATCTCGTGGCGGGCGCGCATGTCGGAGAGCTGGTAGCTGCGCCATGTCCAGTGCGCGGCGGCTGCGTCCCTGGTTCGCACGCCCTCCGCGGTGAAGTGAAAGATGAAGAACAACCCGTGCTCGTCGGGCAGGTAAGGCGACAGGTCGGTGCCATCCGGGGCGAGAGCGATATCCATGGGCGCGGTGCCAGATGCAGGTTTCGAACATGGCGCCGCATGGCGGCCGCCTCACCCTTGATGTCTATCACGGGCGAACCCGGTTTCGTGTGACGGTTTCTTGACAGCCGATCACAGTCTGTCGATCACCCACGTCAATCCGGTGGTGACGCCTACGCCGCCATCGGATTGCGCCCTCTCAACGCTTCGGGCCGAACCCAGGGTAAGGGTTAGGCGAGCACGATTGCGGCCATATCCATCATGCCGACCTTGACCAGGGGACGAGCCGCTGGTGCTGGCGATCCCCGAAGATGATACGCTTGTCCAAATATCGGAGATTGGGCCGCATCACCTTGACGGCCGCATTTGGATCACGGTCGCGCGCCAGCCCGACGACACCAACCGCGGCCAATTCCTAGCGGCCTGCGCCAAAGCCGGCTTTCTGCCCGACATCGTCTATGAGACGGCGGACCCGCTGACCTCGCTCGGTCTGGTCAGCGCCGGTCTCGGCCTGGCGACGGTGGAGGCCAGTCTGCGTGCCGGCGCTCCGTCGCGGATAGTGTTTCGCGACCTGCCATGGTTCGAGCGCACGGTTTCCATCTATCTTGCCTGGCGTCGGTCTTTGTTAACCTGAGTGCGGAGCCCTAGCCTACTGCAGCTGCCTGCCGCAAGCCGGCGATCACCGCGCGGCGGTCAGGACGCCTGACGACAGTTCGGCGGTGTCGGCTTTTGTGCCGGTGATAGGAATTTTTTCTTGATTCCGTGACCTCAGCTATGGTACATATTCGTCCATGGTGCTGATTTGCGCCAGTGACCCGCCGCACAGGCGGGTTTTTCGTTTGATGCTCCGTCAGCCAATGCGCAGGCGAAGGCAGCGAAGGAACCCGTTAAGCCGAGTTCGTTGCCCTGGGCAGTAGGCAGTAGGGGTTGCCGTCCCCCGGCATTCACACTGCCTACCGCCCTATTCCCTACTGCCTCACATCTTGTCTATCACCGACTGCACGCCCTCGGTCGGGGCGTCGACGGAGGATCCAGCCACCATGATGGCGGCGACGATCGCTTCGGGGTCGTCGACGACCAGCGGCTTGACCCGTTGCGCGGTGTGGATGAAGCCCTCGGCGGCCATGTGATCGAGCAACGCCAGCATCGGATCCCAGAATCCGCCGACATTGCCGAAGACGATCGGCTTGCGATGATGGCCGAGCTGTGCCCAGGTCATGACCTCGACGATCTCCTCGACCGTGCCGATGCCACCCGGCAGCGCCACAAAGGCGTCGGATTTCTCGAACATCTTGTGCTTGCGCTCATGCATGTTGTCGGTGATCAAGACCTCGTCGAGCCGGCCAAGCGCGGTTTCGGTCGCTTCCTTGTTGATCAGGAAGCGCGGAATGATGCCCGTCACCTTGCCGCCAGCGCGCAAGGCGCCTTCGGCGACGGCGCCCATGATTCCTTTGGTGCCGCCGCCATAGATCAGCCGCAGGCCCGCTTTGGCAATCGAGCGCCCGAGCAGGTGTCCGGCCTTGATATAGATTTCATCGCGGCCCGGAGACGAGCCGCAATAGACGCAGACGGATCGAATCGTGTTCATGCCGATGATTGGTGATTGGGTCTGAAAGCTGGGTCAAGCCCCAAGGGTGAACAAGCCCGGGCTTTTTCTTGTCGGCTTTGGCAAAACAGGTTAGACCGGCGTTAGGTGGCTAAGGGGTAGGGAAATATGGCAATTAATCCATTGAAGGCGTTCCTGTTCGCGGCGGGTGGGACCGTTGCGGTCGCGGGAACCGCCTATGTATCGGGCGCACTCGACCCGTATCTTAATCCGACTCCGCCGGCGCAGGTGGCTGCCTTGACGCCGCCCGCGGCGCCGAAACCGGCTGATCCCGATACGGAAGCGCGGCTGCCTCAAGCTGAGGTCCCAGCCGCTCCCGCCGCGGTGCCCCAGGCCGCGGCACCGGCCGCACCGGCAACGGATGCGGCGGCTCCGGCAGCACCGGCTGCGGCCGGTCCGATCGCACCGTCCTTCGATGTCGTGCGCGTCGAGAGCAATGGCTCCATCGTTATCGCCGGCAATGCGGCGCCCAATTCAAAGGTCGAAATACTCAACGGCACGGCCGTGCTCGGTTCGACGGTCGCCGGCACCGATGGCGCCTTTGTTATTATTCTCGATGATCCGCTGAAGCCCGGCGACTATACGATCGCGCTGCGTGCGACGACCGGCGATGTCGTGACACCCTCGGTGCAGACCGCTGTCGTCTCGGTTCCCAAGGATACGGCCGGCCAGGTGCTTGCCATGGTCGAGGAGCCGGGCAAGCCGGCGGAACTGCTTACCGTTCCCGCGCCCGAGACAAAGCCAGCCGCACCGGCTGCCAGCGACCAGGCTGCCGCTCCTGCAGCCGAAGCGCCCGCAACCGCTGCTCCGGCACCAGCCGCACCGGCGCCAGCCGTGGTTGAAGCAGCACCGGCTCCAGCAGCGCCGGCGACGCCGCCCGCCGCAGCCGTGGCCGAACCCAAGATCGTCGTCGAGGCGGTCGAGATCGACGGCAACAAGATCTTTGTCGCCGGCCTCGCCGATCCGGGCCGCAAGGTGCGCGCCTATGCCAACGATATCCTGCTCGGTGACGCGCAGACATCACCGGACGGCCATTTCCTCGTCGAGGCGATGCGCGACATCCCGGTCGGCAGCTATACCATCCATGTCGACGGTCTCGATGCCGACGGCGTGAAAGTGGTGGCCCGCGCCGCCGTGCCATTCGAGCGCGAGCCGGGTGAATCGATCGCCGCCGTGGCGCCCGCGGAGCCCAAGCCTGCCGACCCGAAGCCGGCCGCGCCCGCTGTTGTCGCGGCTGCTCCGGCGGAGCCGGCACCGGCTCCTGCCGTGCCGGCAACCGAGGCGCCGGCCATTGCCGGGGCACCGGCTGAAACGGCACCGGCCACCGCGCCCGCCACTGAGGCTCCGGCCGTTGTGGCAGCGGCCCCACCGCCAGGCAATGTGCCCGAGACCGTTGCGCCCAAGCTCGAGCATGCCGACGGTGCTGTCATCATCCGCCGCAACGACACGCTGTGGCGGATTTCACGACGCGTCTATGGCCATGGCGTGCGCTTCTCGACCATCTACCTCGCCAACCAGGATCAGATCAGCGATCCTGATCGCATCTGGCCGGGGCAGGTGTTCAAGGTCCCGGAAAAGTCCAAGGAAGGCGAAGCCGCCGACCTCAAGGCGATGGGCGAGCAGGCAACGACAGCGCCGGCCAAGACCAATTAGAGTCCAAGGCCGTCCAAAGGTCGACGTCAGCTAGTTTGTTGAGCCGCTCAGGTGCAGTTTGAATCCGATCAAGTTCGGATCGCTCCGGTCGGGGCGTAGCTTCATGCTCGGAATCAAATAGTCGCCGCCATTCTGCCGGCGATAGGGGATGGGTTGCGTGGTCGCGAACGTCCTCATCCTCTCGCGCAGGCGCTCGGCAGTGGGCTCGAAGTCGGCTTCGCCGAAGCGGTCGACGCTATAGGCTACGAACGGCGGAAGGACGTCGTAGCCCGGGTAGTAGAGAATCCCGTGGTTGATCGGGAACAGCAGATCATCGATTGGTCCGTTGACGCCGCGAGGGGCATAGTGCTCCTCCCAGCCGCCGGCGGTCACGATCAACATTGCGCGCTTGCCCATCAAGGTTCCCTCGCCGTAGCGGTCGCCCCATCGTTTGTCACTATGTTCGCCCACACCGTAAGCGAAGCCGTAGGCAAAGACCCTGTCGACCCAGCCCTTGAGGATCGCCGGCATGGCAAACCACCAGAGCGGAAACTGGAGAATCAGGGCATCCGCCCACAGCAGCTTTGCGATCTCGGCCTTGACGTCCTCTGTCAGCGCGTCGGCCTCGAAAGACTTTTTGGAAGCCGCGGCAGGCATCAGCCGCGCATCAGACGCCAAAACCGGAAAGTCGGCCCGATCAACCGCTGATTTCCAACCTTGGGCATAAAGGTCCGTCACCCGCACTTCGTGGCCTTGTGCCTCAAGTTCTCTAATGGCGACGTCGCGGAGCGCGCCGTTGAGCGAGCGCGATTCGGGATGAGCGAAGACAAGTAGAATTTTCATGCGGGGACTCCTTGGATTGAAAAACTGGTCCCTTAGCTAGGCAATATCGACATAATCCGCTACGCATTCGTAATGCATAAGATTGTGCCGAATAATGGATAAATCAGATATCACCCTCGAACGCATGCGCACCTTCATTCGCGTTGCGGAACGGGGCAGTCTGTCGTTGGTTGCCGGCGAACTGGGCATCGGGCAATCGACGGTTACGCGGCATTTGCAAGAGCTTGAAGAGGCAGTGGGTGTGCCTTTGCTCAGCAGGACCACCCGGCGGGTCACGCTGACCGATGAGGGCAGCCGGTACTATGCTAACAGCGTCCAGATCCTGCGCCTTGTCGAGCAGGCCGGCGACGAAGCGCGGGGCGCACGTGGCGCGCCGGCTGGCACCGTGCGGATATCCTGTACGGCCGCTTTCGGGGTCTTGCACACCAGCCGGCTCATCTTCGCCTTTCAGGACCGATATCCCGACATCGGAATTGACCTCAGCCTCACCGATGAGCGTGTCGATCTCGTCCGGGAAGGCGTCGATATCGCGCTTCGCTTGGGTCCGCTAACGGACAGCTCATTGAGGTTGCGGGCCCTCGGCCTATCACGGCGCCTGCTCGTGGCATCGCCGGATTATCTGGCGGCGCGAGGCAGACCGGCTGTCCCGTCGGACCTGTCTGGACATGAGGGCATCCGGATGTCGAACGTGGCGGGCAGTGAAACTCTTGCTTTGCAGGGTGTCGGGGGCGAGCGCCATATGGTGCCTTTCGCGGGGCGACTGCGTGTCGACCATGGGCTTGCCGCGCGCGAGGCCTTGGTCGCGGGTCGAGGGGTCGCACCGGCCCACCGATGGCTTGTCGACGATCTTTTGGCGGCGGGACTGCTCGAGACGATACTGGATGATTATTCGCTGCCGTCCGCCCCATTGAACATGCTGATTGTCCCGGAGCGCTCGGGCGTTGCAAGGGTCCGCCTGCTGGTCGACTTCCTGGCCGAACGGATTGCCGACATCCCGGGGATCGAGAAGTCCAGCTCACAGCGTTAGCCGCTATCTGGTCTGCCCAGAAGAGTAGCTTGCGGCGGCGCCAGCCATCGTTTATCGCCGATGGACGATGAGCGACAGCCCCTTCGAAATCCATAGACTCCGCTCCACGTCGGAAGCCCCGGACAGCCGCGCCGTGGCCGCCCGGTTGGCAGCGCTTTCGCACCCGGCGCGGATCGAAATCGTAAAATACCTGTCGGCCAGCAGCTCATGTTGCTGCCGCGAAGTCGTCGATCGTTTCGACCTGGCGCAGTCCACCGTGTCACAACACCTGAAGATACTGGTCGAAGCCGGGCTGGTCCGGTTCGAGCCTGATCGCCAGCGTTCGCGCTATGCGATCGATCACGCCGCGCTCGCCGACGTTTCGGCGTCGCTGACCGCCCTCGTCAATTCCTGCTGCTCCGGCCGCTAGAACCATGATCCCGAAAAGTGGAGTCCGGTTTTCGGACGAGATCATGGTCAAAAAGACATAAGAAGAAGGCACAAGAAATGGCCGAAAAAACCGTCTCCGATTCCTCGACCTTCAAGACGCTGCTCAACCTGTGGCCCTACATGTGGCCGGCGGACCGCGCCGATCTCAGGGCGCGGGTCACCTGGGCGACGCTTCTGCTGGTCGTCGCCAAGCTGACGCTGGTCGCCGGTCCCTATTTCTTCAAATGGGCGACCGACGCGCTGGCCGGCGACGCCAAATCGGTGCCGCCGCTGCCGACCTTTCTGCTGGCGCCCGTCATGCTGGTCATCGCCTACAATGTCGTGCGGCTGGTGCAGCTTGGCTTCAATCAGCTGCGCGACGCGCTGTTTGCCCGCGTCGGCCAATATGCCGTGCGCCAGCTCGCCTTCCGCACCTTCGTCCACATGCACCAACTGTCGCTGCGCTTCCACCTGGAGCGGCGCACCGGCGGCCTGTCGCGCATCATCGAGCGCGGCACCAAGGGCATCGAGACGATCGTGCGCTTCATCATGCTCAACACGGCGCCGACCATCCTCGAATTCGCGCTGACCACCGGCATCTTCGCCTATACCTATGGCTGGAAATATGTGGCCGTCGTCGCGGTCACCGTCTGGGTCTATGTCTGGTTCACGGTCCGCGCCAGCGACTGGCGCATCTCGATCCGCCGCGACATGAACGACAGCGACACCGACGCCAACACCAAGGCGATCGACTCGCTGCTCAATTACGAGACGGTCAAGTATTTCAACAATGAAGGCATGGAGGCCGAGCGCTTCGACCGTTCGATGGCGCGCTACGAAATCGCCGCGACGCGCATCTGGACCTCGCTCGGCTGGCTGAACTTCGGCCAGGGCATCATCTTCGGCCTCGGCACCGTCATCGTCATGTGCATGTCGGCGCTGGAAGTGCAGGCCGGCACGCAGACGGTCGGCGATTTCGTCTTCATCAACGCCATGCTGATGCAGCTGTCGGTGCCTCTGAATTTCATCGGCTTCATCTACCGCGAAATCCGCCAGGGGCTGACCGATATCGAGCAGATGTTCGACCTTTTGGATGTGCCGCAGGAGATCGTCGACAAGCCGAACGCGAAACCGCTTACTGTCAGCGCCGGCAAGGTCGAGTTCCGCGACGTGCATTTCTCCTATGACCCGAACCGCAAGATCCTGAAGGGCATCAGCTTCGAGGTGCCGGCCGGCAAGACCGTCGCCATTGTCGGGCCATCGGGCGCCGGCAAATCGACCATCTCGCGCCTTCTGTTCCGCTTCTACGACGTGCAGGACGGCGAGGTGCTGATCGACGGCCAGGATATCAGGGATGTGACGCAGGAAAGCCTGCGCGGAGCGATCGGCATGGTGCCGCAGGACACCGTGCTGTTCAACGACACCATAGCCTACAACATCCGCTACGGCCGCATCGGCGCCAGCGAGGAGGATATGCGCAAGGCCGCCGAACTTGCCCAGATCGGCCCCTTCATCGAGCGGCTGCCCGACGGCTACAAATCGATGGTCGGTGAGCGTGGGCTGAAGCTTTCGGGCGGCGAAAAGCAGCGCGTGGCGATCGCCCGCACCATCCTGAAGGCGCCGCCGATCCTGATGCTGGACGAAGCGACCTCGGCGCTCGACAGCCACACCGAGCAGGAGATCCAGGCGGCGCTCGATCTGGTCAGCCGTGGCCGCACCACCATCGTCATCGCCCACCGGCTGTCGACGGTGATTACGGCCGACGAGATCATCGTACTGCAGGACGGCCAGATCGCCGAGCGCGGCACGCATGCCGAACTGATGCACAAGCGTGGCCTCTACGCATCGATGTGGGATCGCCAGCGCGAGGCAACCGAGGCCGAGGAGCGGCTGCGTATCGCCCGCGAGGGCGACGAACTTGGCATCGTCGTTCGCCGCCGGATGTCCGAGGTGAATTGACGCCGCTATGCTTCTCTCACAAGGGGATACGAGGGGAGGAGGAAAAACCGCTTGACCTCAACTTAAGTTGAGATTGTACGCCGTTTTTGGAGCCCGGAAGCAACATGGTCCAAGAACGGAATTATCGAAATGAGCAAGACAAGTCAGAATGTTAATGGTGGCAGCGTGTTCAGGGTGGACAAGTTCGTCGTCCCCGCCGCCGCCCGCGAGGAGATACTGGCCAAGGTCAGGACAACACATGAATTGCTGCGCCTGCAGCAAGGCTTCGTGCAGGATTTCGTGCTCGAGCAATTCTCGGGGCCGGGCGAATTCAACCTCGTCACCATCGTCGAATGGGAGAACCAGGCGGCTGTCGACCGGGTCGTGCCGATCGTCACGGCCGAGCATGCGCGTGCCGGTTTCAATCGGCAGGAGACGATCGCCCGGCTTGGCGTGCGAGCCGACATCGCCAACTATCAGCGGATCCCCGGGCTCTAGCCTGGCCAGCCGACGCCAGGTGCCGGCGCTTCAACGCTGAGCACCTGGCCGGTGCGGGCATCGCTGACCATATGCTCGAAGCCGCGCCATTCGGCGGCGACGATGAACAAGGTTTGCCGGCCCGCACCTCCCAGCATGCAGGCAAAGCAGCCGCGATCGACGGTGACCGTCTGCAACACCTCACCGCCTTCGCGCACCCGCACGCAATGCTTGTTGGGCACATCCGCGTACCAGGCTGCCCCTTCGGCATCGAGACAGATGCCGTCGGGATAGCCGTCGAAATCGGCCCAGACGCGTCGATTGGACAGGGTGCCGTCGGCTGCGATGTCGAAGGCGGTCAGCCGGTTGGCATGCGATTCGGCGACGATCAGCGTCTTGTTGTCCGGGGTCACCGCCATGCCATTGGCAAAGGCGATGTTTTCCGCCACTTGCCGGACCGCACTGTCAGGCGTGATCAACACGATGGTACCGGGACCGAAATGCTCACCGGGCACCGGCGCCGGTCCGCCGCCATTGACATAGATGTTGCCGCGCCCATCGACGACAATCTCGTTCCACGGACTTTTCGACAGGTCACGCAGATCGCCGTGTGTGACGAGCCGACCATCGGCTTCCTGCCGCAGCAGCAAGCCGTCGCGGCCCGAGACGACGAGCAGGCGGCCATCCGGCAGCCAGTCGATGGAGTAGGGCAGGACGGCTGGCACGGTCAGCACGATCTCCTTGTTGCCATCGGCATCGACGGCGATGACCTCGCCCGCACCCCAGTTGCAGAGCCACAGGCGTCCGTCATGCCAGCGGGGCGATTCCCCGAAGGCGAGGCCGCTGGTTACGACGTTGGCGATGCGCGATGCTGACTTCGACGACTGCATGCTTGGCTCCCGGATTAGTCGCTCCACCGGCCCTTTGCCCAGCGAAGCACTATCCCAAGGACGAATGAAGGGATGACACGCCGACATGGTCATTGGCAATTTTCTCTCGAGGAGCCGGCGACAGATCAAGCTAGGACGCTTTTTATCGCCTTGCATCGATGATATTGCTTCGTCGGCACTAACTCGCACCAGTTCTTGTACGATGCAGGGAAGTATTTTGGATGTTCGGATTCTTTTCGCGCAAGTCCAAGAAAATCTCCGAGAAGCCGGTTGGTGCTTCGCCTCCTGCCACAGGGCACTTATCGAAAACCGGGCTGCTAGTGCCGGTAATCGTGCCTCGCTCAACCGTGGAAGATGCGGTCAAACGGCCCTTTGAGCTCGTCTTCGCTGTCGACAAATTCATCCACGCTATGGTTTCCCAAGGGCTCTACTACTATCCGGAGATCAGTCCGAAGGCCATGCAGGTCTTCCACGCCGATTTGTATTCCGCTGAGGTGAAAAATGGCGGCCATAGTCAGTTCGTCCACAATGCCGGCAGGGAGTTCGATACTATGGTCGCCAACGCCCGTGCTGGTCTCACTGCGGCTGGTGCGAATGGGCAGCTAGCGACTCTGGAAAAGATGTCCGTCTGGGTCACGGAGCATCCCGCCGAAGCCGAAGAACAGACCGGCTTTGAGGGTGGTCGGGACGATTTTCTCGACACGCTTGATGATGCTTTCTACGACACTGACGAGGCGGCGCCGATGCTCGACCTGTTGGCGCGCTGGGTCGCGTCATGGCCCGATCTGCAAATTGTCGACGACGATGACTGCGATGAAGCCATCCGCCAATTGGCAATGGCCAATCCCCGGCGCGAATCCCGGCTTCTCCACCGATCGGTCGCCGAGCTGGTCGGCCAGATGTTTCGCCGGCGCGACGTCGGGGTTGGTCTTGCCTGTGCGGACGCGCTGCCGCCCGAAGTTAAACTATCGCTCGGTATGGCGAGGATGTTGGATGTCGAGGGCGAAAAGCAATTGGCTTTTCAACTGCGCACCAATGCAGGGGAGGTTCGTCTCTGCGTCGCCACAGACACCCATGCGGCGGTCTATGAATCCATTGCTCCGGAGGACCCGCCGATTGCGCGCGCGGGTGAAAATCCATTGGCCGCTGGCGTGCCTCGCGTCGGCCGCAAGCTCGGGCAAGTCGATGCTCAAACAATAGCAAAGGTGATCGAACTGGCTGAGGAACATCACGCGCCGGTCGCCGTCGACCTTCTGCTGCGCAAGGCCGGAATCGATCCAACCAAAGCTATCGTTTCGGCGAACTCGATCGTGCAGCGCGAGGGAGGGCCGGTTGTCAGCTGGGTGGTAATGGCCGGCGGTCACGCATTTCTCTTCCAGTCATCCCGAGATCGCTGTGCACTGTTGCGTGGTGACAATGAGGAAAGTCTGGTGGAGGCTCATCGAACTGAGCTTGAGGAATATTTCGACCTGACCGCAGCCGCCGGCGAATAAGATGTCCGCTCGGACGGAACTGGCGACTAGCGCTGTTCCCGATGGCAGCCCTACTGCTTTTCGCTCAGAAAAAAATAGCCATCGGCGTGGCCGCTGGCGCCGCATGATGGCGGTTCCGAACGGTCATCCGTGCCGGTGCCGCTCTGCTCGACGACGAGCGCATCGCCATCGCGGTGGAAGATGAAGACAAAGCCGGTCGGCTTGTCGTTGTCGTCGGTATCGACCAGCCGCAACTCCTTGCCGGCCCTGACCGTGCCGCCGATGTCGCACTCCGCACCGCCGGAGACAGGGTTGGCGACATCTTCCGACACTTCGAGCTTGCCGGCGCCTGCCGCCTTGATCTCGACCGAGCCGCGGCTGCTGCTCCATGTGCCGATGAGGCCGCTGTCCGCGGGCTTGCGGATGGCGGCGAGGAAGGTCGCGCGGTCGCGCAGAAACTCGCCGAGATCGAAAGTCTGCTGGTCCTTGGGCGTGTTCTCGTTGAAGCCGGCGATCTGGTCGCGATACAAGATGAAATCGCCTTGGTCGCCTCGCAAGGCCTTGCCGGCGCGAGGATCAAACGTCTTCAGCAATGCCGCATAGCTCCTCGCCACATCGGCGTCGGCTTGCGCCAGGGCAGGATCGGCGCAGATGGCCTTTTCCGCCACGCTTGTCGCCTTGGCGCAGTCGAAGGACGGCTTTGCTTGCGCGAATGCGCTGCCGTTCGCTGCCAGCCATGCGACCATAACTGTACCGATGGCGGACCAGGCAATGAGCTGCGCCTTGTCGGGGTTTCGGATCATGGGCGGTCGGCCTTTCCCGCGCCTAAAACCGGTGCTACCCCAAATTCTGTCGACAATGACGCCGACAAGCAAGCACGCCGGTCGCGCCCAATGCGGCGATGCCGATTGTTGCGTTGCGGCGAGGGGGGCTTTCGGCTATTGAGGCCGGACTTGAAACGGAGCCAGTTTATACCCGATGAGCCTTGTCGATACGGTCAAGAACGCGTTCGTACCGATCCATCGCGAAGGCTATCCCTTCATCGCGGCTTTTGGCGCGGCGACGCTTTTCCTCGGCTATTTCTCCTCGATCCTGTTCTGGATCGGCCTTATCCTGACGGCCTGGTGCGTCTATTTCTTCCGTGATCCCGAGCGCGTCACGCCGGTCGACGACCACCTCGTGGTCAGCCCCGCAGACGGCATCATCTCGGCTGTCGGACCGGCCGTGCCGCCGCGCGAGCTTGGCCTAGGCAACGTCGAGATGACCCGCATCTCGGTGTTCATGAACGTCTTCTCCTGCCATGTGAACCGCGCACCGGTGCGCGGCCGTATTGCCAGGATAGAACATCGGCCGGGAAAATTCCTCAATGCCGAACTCGACAAGGCAAGCACCGAGAACGAGCGCAACGGCCTGGTCATCGAGAGCCCCAACGGCACGGTCGCCGCCGTCCAGATCGCCGGCCTGGTCGCGCGGCGCATCGTCTGCTGGGCCGAGGCCGGCGGCTCGATCGCCATCGGCGAGCGCTTCGGCCTGATCCGCTTCGGCTCGCGCGTCGATGTGTTCCTGCCTTTGACCGCCACGCCGCGTGTTGCCGTTGGCCAGACGGCGGTCGGCGGCGAAACCGTGCTGGCTGAATTCGGCGGTGTCGCCGGCACGCCTCTTGTTCGGATTTCCTGACCCGTGGGCACGCAATACAAAAAGTTCGAGGCCCATGCCAGCGGCGGTCCGCGCATCCGCGAAATCCCTATGCGCATGGTGCTGCCCAACCTCGTCACCGTGCTGGCCATCTGCGCCGGCCTGTCCGGCATCCGCTTCGGCTTCGAAGGCCGCTTCGAGCCGGCGGTGGTGATGGTGCTGCTCGCGGCGTTCCTCGACGGCATCGACGGCCGCCTGGCGCGGATGCTGAAGGCGACCTCGAAATTCGGCGCGCAGATGGATTCGCTGGCCGACATCGTCAATTTCGGCGTCGCACCGGCTCTGGTGCTCTATGCCTTCCTGCTCGACCGCGCCGGCTCGCCGGGATGGATCGCCGCACTCCTGTTTGCCATCGCCTGCGGCCTGCGGCTCGCCCGTTTCAACGTGCTTGACGACGAGAAGACCGATCGCCCCATATGGCAGTCCGAATATTTCGTCGGCGTGCCGGCGCCGGCGGGCGCCGTGCTGGTGATGCTGCCGCTCTATCTTTATTTCCTGCGCACAGGGCTGGAGCCCAGTCGTCCAGCCGCCTTCGTCGCCACCGGCTTCACCATCCTGGTCGCCTTCCTGCTGGTCAGCCGGCTGCCGGTCTATTCCGGCAAGAGCCTGAGAATCCCGGGCGACAAGGTGCTGCCGATCATCCTTGGCGTCGTGCTCTACGTGCTCCTGCTGATGACCTATCCCTGGTACACGCTGACGGCTTCGGTCGCCGGCTATCTGATGTTCCTGCCGTTCAGCGTGCGCGCCTATTCGAAGCGCGCCAAGCTGGAGGGTGAGAAGGTGCCACCTTCGGATATAGGTTAGAAGATACGCCGAAGTCCTTGATCTGACTCACGCCGCGACGCCGAGCCCCAGCCTGTCGATCGCCAGCTTGCGGGTCGAGACATAGTCGGTCTTGCCGGAACCCAGCACCGGGATTTCCTCCACCTTGACGATGTCGTTCGGCACCATCAGTTCGGCGGCACCCGCCTGTTTGCCGAATTTGCGCAACTCGTCGGGATTGGCGTCGTCGGCGGTGGTGACCAGCACGATGCGCTCGCCGCGCCGCTTGTCGGGCACCGCCACCGCCGCGTGCCGTTCCTCCGGCCACAGCGATTGCACCAGCATCTCGACCGCACCGAGCGACACCATTTCGCCGGCGATCTTGGCGAAGCGTTTGGCGCGGCCGCGAATGGTGATGAAACCTTCACGGTCGACGGCAACGATGTCGCCGGTGTCGTGCCAGCCGGTCAGCGGCTGTAACTCACCGGGACGCTCCGCGGTCATGTAGCCCATCATCAGGTTCGGTCCGTCGAGCCACAATTGGCCGGCGTCGGAGATGCCCTCGACCGGCTCCAGCTTCATGCGCATGGCCGGCAGCAGCCGGCCGACGGTGCCGTCGCGGCCATGGATGGCGGTGTTGACGGCAACCACGGGTGCTGCCTCGGTCAGTCCGAACCCTTCGATGATCTCCGCCTGGAAGCGCTCGCGATAGACGCGGCGGGTTTCCGGCTTCACCGCCTCGGCGCCGGCGACGACGAAGCGCAGGCTGGAAAAATCGCCGTCCTTGGCGGTGCGCGCATAGTTGGCGAGGAACGTGTCGGTGCCGAACATGATGGTCGGTTTCACCTTGCGTGCGACCTCGGGGATGATCTTGTAGTGGAGAGGCGAGGGGTAGAGGAACAGTTTTACCCCAGTGACCAGCGGCAGGATGGTGCCACCCGTCAGCCCGAACGAGTGGAACACCGGCAGCACGTTGAGAAGGATGTCGGCGGGCGAGATGGTGATGCGTGCCTCGGCCTGCATGGCGTTGGCCAGCAGGTTTTTGTGCGAAAGGATCACCGCCTTGGGCGTGCCTTCCGAACCCGAGGTGAACAGGATCACCGCCGGCTTGGCCGCATCCTGCCGTTGCAGCGGCCAGCGCCACAGCAAGGCGGCGGCAAGCTTGTCCAGCGCCGTGACGCCTTCCCGCACATCCTCCAGCCAAAGCAGCCTGGCACCGCCCTTCTCGACCGCCTCGACGATATCGGCAAGGCTGGCCTTCTCGACGAACGCGCGGGAGGAAATCACGGTCCTTATCACCGCGGTGCGCACGGCGGCGGTGACGCTTGCCGGCCCGGCCGTGTAGTTGATCATCGCCGCCACCCGGCCGGCCGACAGAAGGCCAGTGAGCGACAGCACGACGCCATTGGCGTTCGGCAGCATCAGCCCGACCGCTTCGCCCGGCGCAGTGACCGCCTCGAAGCGCCTGCCCAGGACGCGAGCGCCGATGAACATCTTGCGGTAGCTCAGCGCGCCGGAGATGACGTCCTCGATGATCGTGTGCGAAGCGCCGACTCGGTCGGCGGCATCGCGCATGGCCAGGAACAGGCCGCGATCGAGGTTGGTACCGAAAAGCCGGGCCTCGGCGACACGGTCGAACAACGCATTGGTGTTCGAGGCCTGGTCGGGGTTGCGCGCCACCAGTTCGGCGATGGTCATCGGCTCCAGAACGCTGATCGACAGCCGCGGAAACCAGTGCCGTGGTGCCTTGCCTGCGGGCGTCAACGACACCGGCAGGCTGCGCGCGCCGCTGACGAAGATCGGCACGATGCTGGCCTCGGCCTGCATGGCGATGCGCGTGACGGCACGAAACAGCCGGAACGTCTTGACGTCAGGCTCGACCGCATCCGGCAGATAGACGGCGAGCCGGCCTTTGCCTTTGAGGACGCGCACCAGCCGGCGGCTGACGAAGACATGTTCGGCGTTGAAGGCGATGGTGCGGCCGAGCTCGCGCCACGGTTCGAGCCAAGGCGACCGCGCCGAGACCTCGTCGAGGATATGCAGCGTGTCGTCCGGCAGCAGCGACAGCATCAGAGCCGGTTCGAAACGCGATTGATGCGAGATGACGTAGATGACCGGGGCCCGCGCCTTGCGGGCGATCTTGACCCGGGTGTCGGCGATTCGGTAGGCGAGTTTGAACGGCACATAGAGCAGCGCCTGGGTGAAGCGCAGGCCGAGGCGGAATTTTTCCGCCACGCCGATCAGCAGCCAGGCCAGAACAAGACCCGCAAGCAGCGCCAGTGTCAGGACCATGCCGCGTCTCTCCCAACGATTTTATCATCTCGGCTCTTTTGCGGCCGCTTCGGCCAGAACCTAGACCATGTGGGAGCAACGTCAATGCGGATGAGGGCAAGCTTACCTTCTTGCCCCGAGCCAGAAGGTAAGGTCTGTGTTCACGCCGCCTTCAACCGTCCGCTGATGAAACGGAATTCCTGCGTCTTGCCGCCATAGCCATAGGCTGCTGCCGGCACTTCGTGCACGAAGGCATAGCTTTCCTCGTGCACGCCGCCCAGCAGACCGCCGAAGGCAGCGAATATCGCTTTCAGATAGGCTTCCAGTTCGAGCTTGGTGTTGGTGCCGTCGACCACCTTGATATCCAGCCAGAACGTATTGGTGCCATGCTCGGCCAGCGACTTGCCGCCGGCGAACCAGTGCTGCGGATCGATGTAGGATACGGCGACGGCTGTGATCGTCGGATCCTTGCGCAACTGCGTCGCGGTGATTTCGGTGACCTCCTTTGCGATGCGAGCGGAAAGAGCCGCGTCAGGCCTGCCGGCGACGCTTACGGTGATGATGGGCATTTCTCTTCTCCTCGGTTCGAGCGGCGTCTGATCGCCGTTGAAAGAATCATGCCATCATTATTAAATCAAAAAAATCGAATTGTTTTAAATTTAAGGTTCGATATTATCGAATTATGCAAACGCTCGATCCCGATCTGCTCAGGACCTTTCTTGCCTTCGTCGACAGTGGCTCATTGGCCCAGGCGGCTTCAAGCGTCGGCCGTTCGCCCTCGGCGGTGACCGCCCAGATGCAGCGGCTGGAGGAAATCGTCGGCGAGCCGCTGCTGGCGCCGCAAGGCCGGGGCCGAGGCTTGACCCCTGCAGGCGAGGATCTCGTCGGTCATGCCAGGCGCATCCTTGCTGCTCACCGCGAGGCCTGGCTGGCACTGAAGGGCGCACGGGCTGCCGGGCGCGTCGCCATCGGCACGACCCAGGATTTCGCCGATAGCGGCCTGCCGGACCTGCTGCGTGCCTTCGCCGTAAGTCATCCGCGCGTCAGGATAGAACTGCGGGTCGGCCGCTCCGCCGAACTGGCGCAGGCGCTGCAGTCCGGCGGCCTCGATCTGGCGATCGTCATGCGCCAGGCCGCGGTGCCGGACGAAGTCGGCGTGCTGCGTGAGCCGATGATATGGCTGTGCTCGCAAAGAGGATTGACCTCGCGGCAGGAGGAAGTGCCGCTGGCTCTGCTCGATCCGTATTGCGGTTTTCGCGAGGCGGCACTTGCCGCACTCGATGCTGCCGGTCGCCGCTACCGCATCGCTGCCGGCAGTGCCAGTCTGGCCGGCCTCCGCACGGCGGTGAACGCTGGTGTCGCGTTGACGTTGCGAACGGTCCGCTTTGCCCATTCAGGCATCGTCGAGGCGCCGCGCGAGCTTGGTCTGCCGCAAGTTCCAATGGCTGAGTTCGCGATCCGGCTGCGCGTCGGCGCCGATGGTCCGGCGAGCGACCTCGCGACACTGCTCAGCGGCAACCTTGCCTTGTCGGCTGGCTGAACGCCAAAGAAAAAGCCGACCTTACGGTCGGCTTGAGAGTAGGACGGGCCGAGGGGTTTGGGGGGACTTGGGGATGGCCCGTCACACCAATAATGTCTGACCACGATGATGGTTCCGTGACTGCGTCACTTTTTTAAGAAATATTTGACGCCATGCGTTGCGAGCGGACCATCAGCCAATCCCGCCCCGCATGGGCAAACACCGCACACAGCACGATAGCGCCGCCGATCATGCTGGCGACCGGTGCAATCTCGCCCAGGAACAGGAAGGCAAACAGGATCGCGAACGGCACTTCGGCCGAGCCGAGCAGCCCGGATTCGGCGGGCGGAATGAGCCGTGCGCCCTCCGTCCAAAGGATCGAGGACAGCGCGAAGGACGCGCCGAAAGTGGCGAGCAGAACGGCATCCCTTGGCGAAACCGCTAGCGGATCGGTGACGAACCAGCCGAGCACGAACAGCAGGAACGCTGAAACCGCACCGGCCCATACCACCGGCGTGTCGCGGAAGGCGCGCACCATGATCATGTAGAGGCCGCTGCCGACGGTCATCAGCAATGCCAGCCCGTCGCCGAACAGATTGCCGCTGCCGAAGCCGGACCAGACCATGATCGCCACGCCGCACAGCGATACGGCGGCGGCGACCATCGTCTGCAGTCGAAGCGGCTCGCGCGTCAGAACCCAGGCCAGCAGCGCGGTGACGAAAGGCGCTGTGGCATAGATGACGGCGACATTGGCGACAAAGGTGAACTTGAACGCCGAGATGAAGGCTATGCTGGCCAGCGCGCCTTCCACCGCCAGCAGCCAGCCGCGCCAGCCGAGGCGCGGCGTTTCGCGGTTGCCGGAGCGGCGGCGGCGCCACAGCACGTAGAGGCTGATCAGGATCGCGCCGACAAAGCCGCGCCAGCAGATGATTGTCAGCGGGTCGGCATGGATCGACTTTGTCAGAACACCAGTCAGGCCGAAGACGGCAGCCGACGATGACACCAGGATGATGCCGAGCGTGCGCTCCGCGGCGGTGTCGGCGGTGGCTGCGATGTCAGTCATGCCACAAGCCTACGCCGTTCAGTCCTGACATCGTAGCGTCAGCAGTGATGGTGATCCACATCATAGCCGTTTGCGAAAATGCTCGCCGCCTATGATCAGCAGGCCGGCTGCGATCAAGGCGGCACCCCAGGAAGACTTCGCGGCGCGGCTCGTCCACCCAGTTCCATGGCGATCTGCGCTCTCGCAAAGCTTATTGCGTCGCCTGGTAAAGCTCCGAAGCGGCCTCTTTCAGGGCACGCCGACCATCGGATCTGAAGTACATCATGTGGCCGCCCTCGACGACATCGAGACGGATAGGCTTGGCGTTGGCGAGCGACGAGATCTGGCTCACCAGGTAGCGCGAGGCGAGGTAAGGCGTGACCAGATCGGTGTAGCCGTTGACGATCACGACGCCGAGCGACGGGTTCAGCGAGCGTGCTCGCTGCAGATCGTCCATCACACCGGCATAGCCTTGCCGCGAGGCGCTGGTGCCGTAATCCCAATTCTGGCTGACTTCGCCATTGAGCAGCCGATAGCTGACGTCGGTGCGGAAATTCAGTTCGTCGCTGATATAGCCGACGAAAGCCGACGTCAACGCCGGTACGCTGCGGTCGAGCACTGGATCCGGGCCGGCGATGCGGGCGCTCTCGGGCGCGATGTCGGCCGTGCCGATCATGGCGTCATATGGGCTGAGCACTTTGCCGCTGGCACGGGCGAACTCCCTTGCGAACAGGCCGGTCGGGATACGGGCGGAGTTCCGCTGCACGAGGTCGAGCGGCAGGCCGGTGATGTCAGCCACGCGTTGGCTCGCCAGCCGCCTGCCTTGCTCCAGTCCGCTGGTGAGCGCCGTAAGATAATCGCCCATCGCATAATGTTCGACTTCGGCCAGCTTCTCCCGTAACGCATCGCCGGTGACGCCTTCGGCGCGCAGGCGCACCGCCGCCAGTGAAGGCAGTTCAAGCGCCCAGTGCAGCGGCTCGAATTCGTCGGGTTGCACCAGCGTGAACTCCAGCGCCGGCGAGATCAGCACGATGCCGTTCGGACTGATGCCGATGTCTTCCTGCAATGTCCTGGCGAGCAGCGCCGCGCGGAACCCGCCATAGCTTTCGCCGGCGAGGAACAACGGCGATCCGGTGCGGCCGTTCTGCGCGAGATAGAGCCGGATGAAGGCGCCTATCGAGCTGGCATCCTGATTGACGCCCCAGAAGTCGTGCGTGTCCTGGCCGGGTGCCTCGCGGCTATATCCGGTTCCGACCGGATCGACGAAGACGAGATCGGTCATGTCGAGCCAGCTGTCCGGATTGTCGATAAGTCTTTGCGGTGAGGGCAGGAATTCGCCGTCGGCTCCCGTTGCGATTATACGCGGACCGAGTGCGCCGATATGCAGATAGGCGGACGCTGCTCCAGGGCCGCCGTTGAACACGAAGGTGATCGGCCTCTGCGGGTCTTTGGCCATGCTTGCCGGTGGCTCCAGCGTGTAGGCGACGTAGAAGATCTCCGCCGTGACGTCGCCCTTGCCGGAAAGCAGCGACAGAGTGGCGGCCCTTGCCTGATAATCCAGCTTGCGCCCGGCGAGGGTGATCGAATGGTTGGTGGTCCGCGGCGGAGGCAGCAGGGACAGCACGCCGCCCGAGGGGCCTGGCCGCTCCACCGTTTCAGCCAGGAGGGGCTGCGCCAGGGCGGCAAGCATCGGCAGGATAAGGAAGATCAGTTTCAGCTTGACCGGCATGATGGCTCCGCGAGAACGACTCCCGCATAGGTATGGCCGAGATGATCGAAGTCAAAGGAAATGGCTGTATGGTTGGACAACTGCCGCTGCCGCTCCTTCTCCCTTCTTCCTGCGAGCGGGCTGCTGGCTCCAACCGCGTCTTGGCGGCTCGCCCGTATGCGGTGGCGGTGAACAGCATTGCCTTTCCGTAGTGATCGGCGCAAATCTCGACCGCACGAAATAGCCGACGAAAGGGGAGAGCGGATGGATGCGACCGAACTGAAGGCCATGCAGGCGCCGCTGAAGCAGACCTATCGTGACGATGCTTCGCAGGCCCTGATCACGCTTCGCGCCAAGGGCTCGATCGACGACCAGTCGGTCGCCTGCAAGGTGGAGACGGGCAGGGCGCTCGCCATCGCCGGGCTGCATCCGGCAACAGGTGGCTCGGGCCTTGAGCTCTGCTCGGGCGACATGTTGCTGGAGGCATTGGTGGCCTGCGCCGGGGTGACGCTGAAGGCGGTGGCGACGGCGCTCGAGTTCAAGCTCGGCGCCGCCACGGTGGAAGCGGAAGGCGACCTCGATTTTCGCGGCACGCTCGGTGTGGCAAAAGATGCGCCGGTCGGCTTTCGCGCCATTCGGCTCAATTTCAACCTCGACACCGATGAGCCGCGGGAGCGGGTAGAGTCACTGCTGAAGCTGACCGAGCGCTATTGCGTGGTATTCCAGACCATCAACCAGAAGCCGGAACTGACGGTTTCAGCTCGACGCTGAGGATCTCCCCCTTGAGGGGAGATGTCGCCGAAGGCGACAGAGCGGGTCGGAACGACGGGACGCGACCTTCTTCCGCCGGCAGAGGAGGTTAGCGCTCGACGCGCGGCGACCCCCTCTGGCCTGCCGGCCGTTCGTCGTTCGGAAAGCCAAGCAATTGGCTTTCCGTCCGCTGTGCGGACCACTCCTCAACCCCCTCAAGGGGCGAGATTACGCTCATTACTGCGCTGACGGTTCTTCGGCGTCGCCCTCGTCGGTGAAGGGCGAGGCGCTCGGCACGCATTGCACCGACCAGCCGGCCGGTGTCGGCTGTTTCTGATACTCAGCGATGGCGGCGGTGCACTGTTCGCGCTTGTCGAAGGTGCTGGGCAGGACGACCATGCCGCCTTGCGGGCCGGCGATTACCAGATACCAGACCAACGCTGCGGTCGTTGCCATGGGGATTTCCTCGTTCTGCCAGTTGGGTGGTTGTTGTGGGAGTCGCTGCGATCCTACCAACTCCACGGAAGTGACGAAAGCATGGCCGCCGCGCAGCCTCCAGCCGTCACATCACAGCCGCGTGATGAGGCGGCGGGTTTGTCACGCTGCCGCCCGCGCGAGTGCGGCTATTCCGGCTGCCGATAGGCGACGAAGCGGTTGTGCTTGGCCTGGAAAATCAGCCCGGTCTCCTTCAAGTCGGGGCTCGCCAGCGGCACGATGAGCTTGGCGATCTCCGAGGGGTGCGGCAGCGTCGCCGGATCCTCGCCGGGCACCGCCTGCGCCCGCATGGCGGTGCGGGTGGCGCCGGGATCGGCGGCGTTGACGCGCAGCGGCAGGCTTTGCGTCTCATGTGCCCAGGAACGCATCATGGTCTCGACCGCCGCCTTGGACGCCGCGTAGGGCGCCCAGAACGCGCGGGCCGAGTGCGCCGCGTTGGATGACAGGATGATCGCTCGCCCGGCGTCGGAGAGCCGCAGCAGCGGGTCGACCGAGCGGATCAGCCGCCATGTCGAGGTGACGTTGATGGTCATCACCTTCTCGAAGGTTTTTGCTTCGACATGACCGATCGGCGAGATGACGCCGAGCACGCCGGCATTGGCGACGAGAATGTCAAGCTTGCCCCAGCGCTCATGGATGGCGCCGCCCAGCCGGTCGATGCCTGCCATGTCGGCGAGGTCGAGCGGCACCAGTGTCGCCTGGCCGCCGTCCGCCTTGATCTGATCGTCAAGCTCTTCCAGACCACCGACAGTGCGCGCCACCGCGATGACATGCGCGCCGGCGGCGGCCAATTCCTTGGCGATGAAATAACCGATGCCGCGCGAGGCGCCGGTGACAACCGCAACGCGGCCGGTAAGGTCGAGGGGACGGGTCAACGGGCAACTCCGAGGGCTAGCGTTCTAACTCGGACTTGGCTCTGCCTCGTCAGCCTGCATATTTGGCGAAAGCGGAGGTGGGAGCGCAATCTCCCCCCTTGCGGGGGAGATGTCCGGCGGGACAGAGGGGGGTGTGAAGGATCGCCAATTTTCGAAATGATCCGACCCCGAGAGAGAACCCGGCCAAGCGCGCGGCTGGAATTGATCGACAGGATGGAGGGACAGCACCCCCCTCTGCCCTGCCGGGCATCTCCCCCGCAAGGGGGGAGATCGGCTGCTTCGAGGAGGCCGCAACAAAGTGATCGCGGCGAAATTTGCAAACCGGCGAAATTCACGGTTGCAGCAAGGCCCTACGTCCCGCTCGTCGCCAGCAGCGACAGCGTGCGCACATTGTCGTGGCCTTCGAAGTCGAGCAGGCGGGTCGGGTACTGGCCGGTGAAGCAGGCGTCGCAGAATTGCGGCTGGTCATTGTCGCGGCTGGCCTCGCCGACGGCGCGGTAGAGCCCGTCGATTGTGAGGAAGCCGAGCGAATCGACGCGGATGAATTCGGCCATTTCTTCCACCGACATGCGCGATGCCAGGAGCTTCGACTTCTCCGGCGTGTCGACGCCGTAGAAGCAGGAGGCGCGTGTCGGCGGCGATGCGATGCGCATATGCACTTCCTTGGCACCGGCGTCGCGCACCATCTGCACGATCTTCTGGCTGGTGGTGCCGCGCACGATACTGTCGTCGACCAGCACCACGCGCTTGCCCTCGATCATGCGGCGGTTGGCGTTGTGCTTCAGCTTGACGCCCATATGGCGGATCGAATCGCCCGGCTGGATGAAGGTGCGGCCGACATAATGGTTGCGGATGATGCCGAGCTCGAAGGGAATGCCCGCCGCTTGGCTAAAGCCGATCGCCGCCGGCGTGCCCGAATCCGGCACCGGCACGACGATATCGGCCTCGACCGGGCTTTCGACTGCCAGCTCGGCGCCGATGCGCTTGCGCACCTCATAGACGTTGCGGCCTTCGACCGACGAATCCGGCCGCGCGAAATAGACATATTCGAAGATGCAGAAGCGGGTCTTCTGCGGCTCGAACGGGAACAGGCTTTCAATGCCCTTGGACGTGACGACGACCATCTCGCCGGGCTTCAGGTCGCGCACGAAACGCGCACCGATAATGTCGAGCGCACAGGTTTCGGAGGCCAGGATCCAGGCGCCGTCGAGATCGCCGAGCACCAGCGGCCGGATGCCGAGCGGGTCGCGGCAGCCGATCATCTTCTTGGCCGTCATCGCCACCAGCGAGAAGGCGCCTTCGACCTGCCGCACCGCATCGATGAAACGCGAGTTCAAATCGCGCTCCTTGCTGGTGGCGACGAGGTGCAACAGCGTCTCGGTATCGGAGGTGGAGGAGAAGATCGCGCCCTGCTTCTGCAGCGCCCGCTGCACGGTCATGGCGTTGGTCAGATTGCCGTTGTGGGCAACGGCGAAGCCGCCATCGGCCAACTCGGCGAAGAAAGGCTGGATGTTGCGCATGCCGGCGCCGCCGGTGGTGGCGTAGCGCGTGTGGCCGATGGCGCGGTTGCCTTGCAGACTGTCGATGACGCGCTGCTTGGTGAAGGTGTCGCCGATCAGGCCGACATGGCGTTCGACATGGAACTGGCTGCCGTCATAGGAAACGATGCCGGCCGCTTCCTGGCCGCGATGCTGGAGCGCATGCAGGCCCAATGTGACGATGGCCGCAGCATCTTGCCGGCCGAAAATGCCGAACACACCGCATTCGTCGTGGAAATGGTCGTCGGCCTCGGCGGAAAGCACGTCGTCTGCGTCTGCCATCTTAAGCTCCGCTAAAATCGCCATATAATGCGGGTTCGCGTCGAAAGCAACGCGCGCCGTGCAGCCATTCACACCATCGTCAAGTCCCAGCGCCCATTTCCGGCGTCAGTTTGCCGGTGCAGCCGGTGCTGGATTGGCCGGGGTGTTGTCCGCCGGCGGTGTTGCAGCATCATCATCAGGCGCCGGCGTGTTGGCATCGTCCCCACCCGCCGGAGCATCCGCTGCCGGTGCGTCCGGAGCAGCGGGCGTCTCGGTAGCCGGCTGATTCGGATTGAGCTTCTTCAGGATGGCGTTTTCCGGATCCTCGGGCAGCAGGCTTTCGAGCTTG
Source organism: Mesorhizobium sp. M1338 (assembly GCF_040318045.1). NCBI lineage: Bacteria > Pseudomonadati > Pseudomonadota > Alphaproteobacteria > Hyphomicrobiales > Phyllobacteriaceae > Mesorhizobium > Mesorhizobium sp. M1338. The sequence continues at coordinate 69,761 of NZ_JAMYLL010000013.1, forward strand.
GCGCCGATCTGCTCGAGCAGCGGCCGCGACTTGGCCTCCGTCACCCAGGCCGGTGCCTTGGCGCCGGCCAGCCAGTTGAAGAACAGCAGTGCAACGGCGACGACCAGAATGCCGCGGGCGGCGCCGTAGAGGAAACCGAGCGTACGGTCGAGCGCGCCGATCCTGGAATCGATGATCCAGTCGGCAAGCTTCATGGTGATGACCGAGACGACGGTCAGCGCGATGACGAAGACAACGCCGGCGGCGGCCGCCATGGCGATCTTTTCATTCTCGATGTAGGGCGCGAGGTAAGGCACAACCGGCTTGTAGAAGAAGAACGCCGCCGCCGCCGCCGCTGCCCAAGAGACGACGGACAGGATTTCGCGCGAGAAGCCGCGAACCATGGCGAGCATCGCCGAGACCAGAGTGAAGCCGACGAGAATTCCGTCAAGCAGCGTAATCGGCATGTCTTTCGCCCCACTCCATGAGCTGCATTATAGCGCGGAGCATCGGATTTTCCCAAACCGGTTCCCGCCTTCGGGTCCGATGCCCTAATCTTCCTCGTCCGCGCGGCTTCGGCGTGAGCCGGCTATGCGCGCGACGAGGTCGGCAAGCTCGGTCGGCTGGAAAGAACCGGCCCCGATCCCCCCGGCCAATTCCCCGCTGCCCGAAGGCAGGACCGCGCTTCCAAAACCCAGCTTTTCGGCTTCCTTGAGGCGCTGTTGCGCATGCGCGACCGGCCTCACTGCGCCCGAAAGACTGATTTCGCCGAAATAGACGCAATCGGCGGGAAGGGCAAGGCCGGTGAGCGAGGAAACCAGGGCCGCCGCCACCGCAAGATCCGCCGCGGGCTCCGAAATGCGATAGCCGCCGGCGACGTTGAGATAGACATCATGGCTGCCGAAGCGCACGCCGCAATGGGCTTCGAGGACCGCCAGGATCATCGACAGCCGGGCGCCGTCCCAGCCGACGACGGCGCGGCGCGGCGTGCCGAGCGAGGAGGACGCCACCAGCGCCTGGATCTCGGCCAGCACCGGCCTTGTCCCCTCCATGCCGGCGAAAACCGCCGCGCCCGGCGATTTGGCATGGCGTTCGCCAAGGAAAAGCTCGGATGGGTTGGCAACCTCGCGCAGGCCCTTGTCCGACATTTCGAAGACGCCGATTTCGTCGGTCGGTCCAAAACGGTTCTTCACCGTGCGCAGGATGCGGTAATGATGGCCGCCTTCGCCTTCGAAGTAGAGCACGGCGTCGACCATATGCTCGACGACGCGCGGCCCGGCGATCTGGCCTTCCTTGGTGACATGGCCGACCAGCACGATCGCCGCCCCTGTGGATTTCGCATAACGGATCATCGCCTGGGCGGCGGCGCGCACCTGGGTGACGGTGCCGGGCGCCGAATCGGCAAGGTCGGTCCACAGCGTCTGGATCGAATCCAGGATGACGAGATCCGGCCGTTTGCCGTCGGCTATTGTGGCGAGGATGTCCTCGACATTGGTCTCGGCGGCAAGTTCCACCGGAGAGGAGGCAACGCCAAGCCGCTGCGCCCGCAGCCTGATCTGCGCGACCGCCTCTTCGCCCGAGACATAGACGATGCGGTGGCCTTTTGACGCCAGAGCGGCCGCCGCTTGGGTGAGCAGCGTCGATTTGCCGATGCCGGGGTCGCCGCCGACCAGAAGCGCCGAACCGCGCACGAAACCACCGCCGGTGGCGCGATCGAGTTCGCCGATGCCCGAAATGATGCGCGGCGCGTCCTCGATGTCGCCGGACAGCGTGGTCAGCACCACCGCGCGGCCCTTGCGGGCGTTGCGTGTATTGGCCGGACCCGAGCCGATGCCGCCGGACGTACCTTCCTCGACCAGCGTGTTCCACTCGCCGCAGGCATCGCATTTGCCGGCCCAGCGCTGATGCACCGATCCGCAACTCTGGCAGATGAATTGTACGCGCGACTTGGCCATCAGATTTATGCCCCCCGATGTCTGGCAGGACAGAGGGGGGCGCGAAGGAACGAGGCCTGTCTCAATAGGTCACTCGAACCTTTCCGGCAGATGATGCTCCTCGGCAAGGTCGGAGAAGCGGGTGAACTCGCCCTGGAAGGCAAGGCTGACGGTGCCGGTCGGTCCGTGGCGCTGCTTGGCGATGATCACTTCGGCCTTGCCCTGGACCTCGATCATCTTCGCCTCCCAGGCGAGGTGCTCGGGCGTGCCTTTCTCCGGTTCCTTGTTCTTGATGTAATATTCCTCGCGGTACACGAACAGCACCACGTCGGCATCCTGCTCGATCGAGCCCGATTCGCGCAGGTCCGACAGCTGCGGATGCTTGTCGTCGCGGCTTTCGACCTGACGCGAGAGCTGCGAGAGGGCGATGATCGGCACGCCAAGCTCCTTGCCGAGCGCTTTCAGTCCGGTGGTGATCTCCGTGATTTCCTGGACGCGGTTCTGCGACGCCTTGGCGGATGAACCCTGCATCAGCTGGATATAGTCGATGACCATCAGATCCAGCCCGCGCTGGCGCTTGAGGCGGCGGGCGCGGGCCGCGAGCTGGGCGATCGAAATACCGCCCGTCTGGTCGATATAAAGCGGCCGCTTGTGGTTCTCTTGAGTGTAGGCGACGAGCTTGCCGAAATCGGCTTCCGTCAAATCGCCGCGCCTGATCTTCGACGACGGGATCTCGGTCTGCTCGGAAATGATGCGGGTGGCCAGCTGCTCGGACGACATTTCGAGCGAGAAGAAGCCGACGACGCCGCCATTGGCCGCCTTGACGGAACCGTCGGCCTGCTGGGCCGGCTCATAAGCGGCAGCGATGTTGTAGGCGATGTTGGTGGCCAGCGACGTCTTGCCCATGCCCGGGCGGCCGGCGATGATGATCAAATCCGATGGCTGCAAGCCGCCCATGCGGTGGTCGAGATCGCGCAGGCCGGTGGCAATGCCGGACAGGTGGCCGTCGCGCATATAGGCCGCGCTGGCCATGTCGACGGCATTCTTCAACGCATCGGAAAAACTTTCGAACCCGCCATCGTAGCGACCGTTTTCGGCCAGCTCGAACAGGCGGCGTTCGGCGTCTTCGATCTGTTCGCCGGGCGCCATGTCGACCGGCGCGTCATAGGCGATGTTGACCATGTCCTCGCCGACGGTGATCAGCGCGCGGCGCGTGGCAAGGTCATAGATGGCGCGGCCATAATCGGTGGCGTTGACGACGGTCACCGCCTCCACCGCCAGCCGCACGACATATTGCGCCATCGTCATGTCGCCGACCTTCTCATCGGCCGGCAGGAAGGTTTTTAGCGTTATCGGCGTCGCGACCTTGCCCATGCGGATGAACTCGGACGCCACCTCATAGATTTTGCGGTGCAGCGGCTCGTAGAAATGGCTGGCCTTGAGGAAGTCCGAGACGCGGTAGAAGGCGTCGTTGTTGACGAGGATGGCGCCGAGCAGCGCCTGCTCGGCCTCGATATTGTTTGGCGCTTCACGATAAAGCGGTGTTTCCGCGACGCCGAATTTTCGCGCTGCCTCTGCCATGATATCCCCGATTTTGATCCCGACCTTCGATATCAGAACGAGACGAGTCGATGCTGACCTTTCTGCATCACTGCGCGACCAAAGAGCCTCGATGCCCGTTGTTCACAGGAACGACCAATCGTCCACAGGAGAGTATGCCCGCGCCCCGATTCCGATTGACTCGACAAGGCGATGATTCGTATCCGACTCGTCAGAACGAAGCAAGAACGATTTCGCCGTTCATGTTGCCGCTTTGTCCAGCCTGTCGCCCCAGCCAAGCCGCCGGGCGAGCTTGAAGTCGGCGCCGTCGCGCTTGGTGAACAAGCGCTCGGCGGCAGTGCCGTCTTCCCTGCAAAGCTTGAGCAGAACCTTGCTGGAGCCGGATTTCGGCGGCGCAAGAACGCGTGCCTGGTGTGAAGTGGGCGCGTCTCGGGAAGCCGCGACATAGATGAACTTCTCGTCTTCCCAAGGCACGTCGGCGTCCTTGGCCAGCCGGTGCAGGCGCGAGCGGGCGACGCGGCGGGAAAAATGGCACCAGTCGGGCTGGGCGAGCGGGCAGGGCGCCTGATGCGGGCAAGGGGCAAGCACATGCGCGCCCGCCTCGATCAGCTGTCGGCGCACGGCAAGTATTCGTTGCCATCCGGCAGGGGTGCCCGGCTCGACGATCAGCAGCGTGTCGGCGGTGAGCTGCCAGAGCCGGTCGATGAGCTTCTGCAGCGAGGCCGGGGCAATTTCATCCAGCACATAGGCGCACGTCACCAGATCCGCTGGCTCGAGGCCGGCAAGATCGATGGTGACGTCGCCGGCCAGCCAACTGGTCTGGGCGAAAATCGCGTCGCCCGCTAGCGCCTCGCCCACCTTGCGCACCGCCGCGCTCGCTTCCAGCAGCACCGCCTGTTCGAGATCGGGCCACTGGTCGGTCGTGGCCCAAAGCACCGTACCAGGGCCGGCGCCGACATCGAGCAGGCTCCTGGGCTGAAAGTCGGGCCTGGCGTCGCTCAGCGCGTCGAGGCTGGCACGGATCGCGGCATAGGTCGCCGGAAGCCGCGTCGCCAGATAGGCCTTCACCGCCAGATCCTCGGCCATATGCAGGCGGCCGTCGCGCAACTCGGCACGGTAGCGGTCGGACAGCATCTTTGCCGCTTGCTTGAGCACCGCCAGCGGAATGTTTTCGAGCAGACGCTCGACACCTTGGCGAAGTTGGGCCGGCAGTTCCATCTCACGCGCCCCGCGGGGCGAGAAGGATCACCGAAGCGCCTGCAATGCAGAGCGCCGCTCCGGCAAAATCCCAGCGGTCGGGGCGCACACCCTCCACCAGCCACAGCCAGCCAAGCGACGCCGCGATGTAGATGCCGCCATAGGCGGCGTAGGCGCGGCCGGCGGCGTTCGTGTCGACCAGCGCCAGCAGGAGGCCGAACAGCGCGAGCGAGGCGAGACCGGGGAGCAGCCAAAGCGGCGACTTTTCCAATCGCCACCAGGCCCAGAACGAAAAGCAGCCGGCGATCTCGGCCAGGGCGGCAGCGGCATAGAGGACATAGGTCATGAAAAAGGTCCCGAGACGATCACGGGACCTTTTTCAGTGCAGGCGCCGACAATGGCAAGCGGCAATGCTTATTCCGGATCCGCAACCTTGCGGCGGCGAGCTGGCTTGGCGGCGGGGCTCTTTTTGACCGGCGCCGTTTCGCGATGCCCCATATCACGCATCTCAAGCGCCTTCTCGCACTTGGCCATGTAATCGCGTGTCATCGGCAGCGTGTCGTTCTTCTTGGTGATCTGGATCTGAAAGATGACCAGATCCTGCCAGCGGAAGGCTGCTTCCGAGGCCGCCAGGTAGAATTCCCACATACGGCAGAAGCGCTCGTCATAAATCGCCTTGGCCTTGTCGCGGTTGGCGGCGAAGCGCTGGCCCCAGTGCTTCAGCGTGTCGGCATAGTGGAGCCGCAGGATTTCGACGTCGCTGACGACCAGGCCCGATTTCTCGATCGCCGGCATGACTTCCGAAAGCGCGGGTATATAGCCGCCCGGGAAGATGTATTTGCGGATGAAGGCGCTGGTTGCCCACGGCACGCCGGAACGGCCGATCGTGTGCAACAGCATGACGCCGTCCGGCTTGAGCAGCGTCGCGCTCTTGTCGAAGAAGGTGCGATAGTGGTTGACGCCGACATGTTCGAACATGCCGACCGAGACGATGCAGTCGAAACGCTCGTTGAGCTCGCGGTAGTCCTTGAGCTCGAAATGTACGCGGCTTTCCAGCCCTTGCGCGTGCGCCCGGTCCGTTGCGACGCCGTGCTGCTCGGTCGACAATGTCACGCCCTGCACGTCGACGTCGAACGCCTTGGCGAGGTAGAGACCGAGCCCGCCCCAACCGGAGCCGATGTCGAGCACCGTCTGGCCGGCTTTCAGCCTGAGCTTGGCGGCGATATGGCGTTTCTTGGCGGCCTGCGCTTCGTCGAGCGTCATGTCCGGTTGTTCGAAATAGGCGCAGGAATACTGCATGTCGTCGTCGAGGAAGAGCCGGTAGAGATCGCCTGACAGATCGTAGTGGCGCTGGACGTTGCGGCGCGAGCGCGAAGCGGTGTTGATCTGCTGCAGGCGGCGGAAGGCGTGGCGCAGGCCTTCTATGGCTTTCGACCAGGTGGCGTCGATGCCGCCGCTGCCCATATTCTGGAAGGCGATGCGCATCACGCCCAGCACGCCACCTTCGAGAATGTCGAGTTCGCCGTCCATGTAGGATTCCGGAACCGCCAGCATCGGATCTAAGGTGATGGCGCGCTCGGCATGCGCGGTCTTGATGTGCATGTGCACCGGTTCGCCGCTGCCGTCGCCGAAAACCACCGTCGCGCCCTTGGCGCCGGTTACCTTGAGATTGCCGGTGCGCACCAGGCGGTCGAGAACGCGCTTCAACAGAATATTCATGACCAAATGTCCCCTCTCGGCCAGACAGGCTGTCTTGGCGCGTAACCGCGAAAATCAGAATCGATTTCGAGGAGCCTTGCGCCGAGCCAAAGTTCACAACGTCACTTGCGCGACCAAAGGACGCGCGACGCTATAGTCTGCAACAATATATAGGGGTTCGAAAAGTTCCATTTGGCACAAAAATGCCCGGGCAAGAGGCCCGGGCATTGGTCCAGTATGGCTGGATGCCGGCAAAGTGATCGGAGCACAGCTCCAAACCTCCGCGACGTATGATCAGGCGTTGTCTTCGCCACCCTCGAATTCGGTGTTCGGGTCGAAGAAGTTTTCCGGCCGGGCATTGTCGTTGATGTCCTCGCCATAGATGGCCTCGGCGGTGGTCAGTGTCTCGCCCTTGGCCTGGCGTTCGGCTTCGTCGGCCGTGCGGGCGATGTTGAGCGTGATCGTGACTTCGACTTCCGGATGCAGCGCGATTGCCACATTGGTGACGCCGATGGTCTTGATCGGCTGGTTGAGCAGGATCTGGTTGCGGTTGATCGAAAAACCTTCCGCCGTCAGCAGGTCGGCGATGTCGCGGGTCGACACTGAACCGTAAAGCTGTCCGGTTTCACCAGCGGAGCGAACGGCGATGAAGCTCTTGCCGTCGAGCTTTTCGGCGACTTGGGCAGCTTCCGACTTGCGCTCGAGGTTGCGGGCTTCGAGCTGGGCGCGCTGGCCTTCGAACTTCTTCTTGTTGCCTTCGTTGGCGCGCAGCGCCTTGCCCTGCGGCAGCAGGAAGTTACGGGCAAAGCCGTCCTTGACCTTGACGGTATCGCCCATCTGGCCGAGGCGGGAAACGCGTTCGAGAAGAATGACTTCCATGGTTTTGTTCCTTTGGTTGGGCGCCAATCGATCGATGAGGTCGACGCCGAATGTCTCTGGAACAGGTCAGGAAGCTTGAGCGCCTGGGGCGCTGGTGTCGCTGTCCTGCCTGTCGCGGCAGTTAGAGGTTTTTGACCTCAACCCGGGATTTGACGTTCAACCCTGCGGCGCCCGTCGCCGTGGGAGAAGAGCGGGCGGCGAACCGCCCGCATGCTAGATCATGATCCCGAAAAGTGGATACCGGTTTTCTCGGACAAACGGAAACCGTTTGTCCAGAGATCATGGTCAAACTAAAAGTCTTAGCGAACCACGTAGGGCAGCAGGCCGAGGAAACGGGCGCGCTTGATCGCCTTGGCGAGTTCGCGCTGCTTCTTCTGGCTGACCGCGGTGATGCGCGACGGCACGATCTTGCCGCGCTCGGAAATGTAGCGCTGCAGGAGACGCACGTCCTTGTAGTCGATCTTGGGCGCGTTGGCGCCGGAGAACGGGCAGGTCTTGCGACGGCGATGGAACGGGCGCCGGGTCGGGATCTGATTGATGTCGACCATTATTCTGCACCCCCTTCAAAGCCTTCGCGCGGACGGCGCGGACCGCGATCGGCACCGGCGTCGCCGAACGAGCGCGGCGGACGGTCGCCACGATCACGGTCGCCGAACGAGCGTGGACCACGATCGCCACGGTCGCGATCGCCGAAACCGCCGCGTTCCGAGCGCTCTTCGCGCTTCTGCATCATGGCCGAAGGGCCTTCCTCATGCGCCTCGACCTTGATGGTCAGGAAACGCAGCACGTCTTCGGACAGGCCCATCTGGCGCTCCATCTCGTTGAGCGCGGCCGGCGGGCAATTCAGGTCCATCAGCGTGTAGTAAGCCTTCCGGTTCTTGTTGACCCGGTAGGTGAGGGACTTCAGTCCCCAGTTCTCGACCCGGCCGACGGACCCGCCATTCGCGGAGATGACACCCTTGTACTGTTCGACAAGCGCATCGACCTGCTGCTGCGAGAGGTCCTGCCGGGCAAGAAACACATGTTCGTAAAGAGCCATTATGTCTTATGCCTTTCTTCGTTTCTCTCCCGGTTCCCGGCGGCAAAAGCCTCTGCAACTTCTCTGACCCGCAAAATCGGGGAAGAAAGGAGCATGACGAGACGGTCGAGAGCGGAGACACGGGAGGCGGAAGCACTTCTGGCATCACACGGAGGTTTTCGAAAAAACCTCCGGCCCTCCGTTCAGCCCCCAGCTAGGACCGGCAGATTGCGGGCGTCTATATAGCAATCCGGCGGCAAAGCAAGGGCAGACGACGTCCTCCGTGTCGCAGGCGGCGAAAAAATCAAGCAGCAACAACGGCAAGGTTTGTGGCGGCAAACCACGGCTTAACCGCACTATCAGGTTGTGCGGAGTTGAGCCCCCGCCGCCAACCGCACGCTTTACAGCGCCTGTGCTTCGGATCCGAGCGACTATTATGCCGTAAACGATCCGACCAAACTGCCGAACGTGTTCCTGGGGTTCGCCAACAAGTTCACGAAGCTGCAATTGACGAACTGAACACCCAACCGAACGGTCGAACCGGGTCCAGATGGACAAGTCTGTTCAACTCGCCAGTCTGTTCAACTCGTATGAGCGACAACCTTGTCGACCGTTTCGGGGAAGAAGTCGGGCGCCGCGTGGCGTTTGCCGAACATCATGTCGTACTGCAACAGGCGGAAATCGCGGATCGCTGGATCGATCTCTTTCTGCCGCGCCCAATCGGGCGTGGCCTCGCCAGCCGGCGTCAGCAACAGGTTGCGGTCGACGACGCGGTAGCGCTCGCTCATCTCGCCCAGGAAGCCGGTGTAGTAGGGATGAGTGATGCCGGCCGTCTTCAGGATATGATAGGGCAGGAAGGCCGGGCTGACGGCGCCCATGTCTTCAGCCGGCCCGGTGCGGTTCGACCAGATGACCAGCGGCGTCTCGTGGTGTTCGAGGGCGGCCTCGGGCGACGCTTCCTTGCGCGGCGCGACATTGTCCTTGAGGAAGCCGGTTTCGACGTAGACCGGCCCTAGCGGCGGCAGATGGTCGCCGAAGAAGGCGATCACGGTCGGGCGAGAGCGTTTCTTTGCCCATTCGACCAGGCGTTCAAGGCCGCGATCGGCGTCGGCCGAGCCCTCGGCGTAGCTGAGCAGCGATTCGCGCGCCCACTGGCTGATCGGCGCCTGCACCGTATGCGTCGGATTGTAGTAGCGGTTCGGCTCGTAGGGGCCGTGGTTTTGCAGGCTGACCGCAAAGAAGAACACCGGCTCGTCGCTGGCGTCGGCCTCGCCGATGATCTCGTCGGTCATCGCCGCGTCCGATGCCAACGGCCCGCGCTTTTGCATCGGCGGCAGCGTCTCTTCCGACTTGAAGTCGTTGAAGCCGAAATCAGCGTAGACCGCGCCACGGTTCCAGAACCAGTTCGTGCCGGGGTGGATGGCGCGCGCCCGGTAACCCTGGCTCTTGAGGAAGGTTGCCAGCGAAGGCGTCGGCGTGCGCACATATTGCTGATAGGGGATGCTGCCGGCCGGCAGGAACGCGTTGGAGAAGCCAGTCAGCGCCTCGAACTCGATGTTGGCGGTCATGCCGCCGAATTCCGGAGAGAACATCGAGCCCGAGCGCAGCGCCCGCACATTGGGGATCGGATCGGGCTTGATGGTGACGCCGGGCAACTTGGTCGGATCCCAGAAGGATTCGCTCATGACGATGATGATGTCGGGCTTCTCGGCCGGCACCGAGGCGGTCACATCAGGCCTGCCGATCGCCGCGATCGCCTTGTCGGAATAGCCCGGCGGGGCCGAGACATGCGCCATCGGCACATTGAGGGCAAAGGCCAGCGCAAAGCCGTTGGAGGCATAGTTCTCTTTCTGGTCCCACATGATCGGGATGATCTGCAGCCTGTCCCTGGTCCAGGAGAAGGTGGCGTAGTCCATGATCGAGACGAAGAAGGCGAGCAGCGGCACTGCCAGCGTCAGCCGGGCAAGGCGTCCCTTGCGGCTGAGCGCCGGCACCTTGCGGCGCCACAGCCGCCAGCCGTAGACGAGCAGCGATAGGCCGGCGACGATGCCTGCGACCATGGCGAGCGCGGTCATCGGCCGGTCGCGCACCAGGAGCGGCAACAGCGCGAAGATCTGGCGGGCATAGAGGAAATCGGTCGGATAGAGCGGATCGCCGAGATAGTGCGACTTCTGGTGACCGACGAAAGCAAGGGAAAGCGTCAGCGGCGCGACGATCATCAGGCTCTGGTGGCTGCGCCCAAGCACCGCATCGAGGCCGATCAGGATCAGCGCAAACACGACAATGGTGGTCCAGCCCGGCTTGAGTGGCTGCAGGAAGAAGGAGATCGTGCCGGCAAAGTCGCCGCGCACGATCAGCTCGATGGCAAACACCAGGATTGCAGCGATCGCCAGGCTGACCAGCCCATAGCGCACGACCGGCCATCTCCTGCCCGGCAGGTAGCCGGTGGAGGGGTCGTCTTCCAGGAACTGCGGCGCGGCCTTACCGGCGCGTTTCGAACTCTTTGCCACTTTTGATTTCCCCACCCAGCGACAAACACGTCACTCGGTTGTCATGGAACTGTCACCCAATGCTAGCGCCTGTGGCCAAAATAAGAAGAGCCAGCAAACGAATCGTGAGCGGTTTTCATCAGGAGTGATCGCCAAAAAGCTTTTCGGAACAGGCACTCGGCGTGTGACACTGCCGTCAGGAAGGGTTGAAGTGGCTTGACTTGGCGGCCCGCCTTGCGTCACAGGCAAGCAAAACTCGTCTACCAGGCAAGCAAAACCAACCCTTGGGAGCCCTCGCATGGCCGTTGCATTCACCTTTCCTGGACAAGGCAGCCAGGCTGTCGGCATGGGCAAGGATCTCGCCGACGCCTTTCCGGAGGCGCGCGGGATTTTCCAGGAAGTCGATGACGCGCTCGGCGAAAACCTGTCGAAGCTGATCTGGGAAGGGCCGGAAGAGACGTTGACGCTGACCGCAAACGCGCAACCGGCGCTGATGGCGGTGTCGCTCGCCGCGATCCGGGCGCTGGAATCGCGTGGTTTGTCGCTGAAAGGCAAGGTCGCCTATGTCGCCGGCCATTCGCTGGGCGAATATTCGGCGTTAGCCGCTGCTGGCTTCGTTTCGATTGCCGATGCCGCCCGGCTCTTGCGCATCCGTGGCAACGCCATGCAGGCGGCGGTGCCGGCCGGCGAGGGCGCGATGGCGGCGATCATCGGACTGGAACAGGCCGATGTCGAAGCTGCCTGCGCCGAGGCCGCCGAAGCGGCCGGGAAGGGCTCTGTCTGCCAGGTGGCGAACGACAATGGCGGTGGCCAACTGGTCATTTCCGGTGCAAGAGCCGCGGTCGAACTGGCGGCGAAACTTTGCACCGAGAAAGGCGCCAAGCGCGCGCTGATGCTGCAAGTGTCCGCGCCCTTCCACTCTGCGCTGATGACGCCCGCGGCCGAGATCATGCGCGAGGCACTGGCCAGCGTGACGAAGGCCGCGCCGGTGGTGCCCATCGTCTCCAACGTCACCGTCACCCCGACCAATGACCCCGACGAGATCGCGCGGCGTCTGGTCGAGCAGGTGGTCGCCCGCGTGCGCTGGCGCGAAACGGTGGAATGGCTCGGCGCAAACGGCGTCACCACGCTTTACGAGATCGGCGCCGGCAAGGTGCTTTCAGGATTGGCGCGGCGCATCAACCGCGACATCGCCACCGCGTCGGTCGGCTCGGCGGCCGAGGTCGACGCGGCGCTGGCAGCGTTGAGTTGACCTACACACACCGGACTTGAAATCCCGACGTCATGACGATACATGAATACATGTATTCACAAGGAGAGCGGTATGCCGACCTCGATCCGACTTGCTCCCGAAATCGAAGAACGCTTGGATTTTCTCGCGACCAAGACCGGCCGGAGCAAAGCTTACTATCTACGTGAGCTTATCGAACGCGGTCTTGAGGACATAGAGGACTATTATCTCGCGGCCGAGGTCCTGGAACGGATCAGACGCGGTGAGGAGGATGTCGTGAAGCCTGAGGACTTCTGGCGTGGCCTGGACGCTTGAATATGCCCGCTCGGCGCGCAAATTCGTCGAAAAGTTGGATCCGCAGACACGCAACCGAATTCGCGACTTCATCGAGAACCGTATCGCCGCTCTCGACAATCCACGGGAGGCTGGCAAACCGCTGAAGGGTCCGCTTGCGACCTTTTGGAGGTATCGGGTTGGGGATTATCGAATTATCTGTGATGTGCAGGACAGCCGGCTCGTAATTCTGGTGGTGACGATAGGCCATCGCGGCGACGTTTACAGATAGCCAATTCGCGGGCTGTCCGATTTGAGAAGAGGATTGAGACATGTTCGAATTGACTGGCCGAAAGGCGCTCGTCACCGGTGCATCGGGCGGCATCGGTGAGGCCATCGCCAGGGTGCTGCATGCGCAAGGCGCGATCGTTGGCCTGCATGGCACCCGCGTCGAGAAATTGGAAGCGCTAGCCACCGAGCTTGGCGACCGGGTCAAGCTCTTCCCGGCCAATCTGTCGAACCGCGACGAGGTCAAGGCGCTCGGCCAGAAGGCGGAGGCCGATCTCGAAGGCGTCGACATCCTGGTCAACAACGCCGGCATCACCAAGGACGGGCTGTTCGTGCGCATGTCGGATGCCGACTGGGACACCGTGCTCGAGGTCAACCTGACCGCCGTGTTCCGGCTGACCCGCGAACTCACTCATCCGATGATGCGCCGCCGCCACGGCCGCATCATCAACATAACCTCGGTCGTCGGCGTCACCGGCAATCCCGGCCAGACCAACTACTGCGCCTCCAAGGCCGGCATGATCGGCTTTTCCAAATCGCTGGCGCAGGAGATCGCCACCCGCAACATCACCGTCAACTGCGTCGCCCCGGGCTTCATCGAATCGGCGATGACCGGCAAGCTCAACGACAAGCAGAAAGAGGCGATCATGGCGGCGATCCCGACGCGCCGCATGGGCACCAGCGTTGAAGTCGCGTCCGCCGTCGCCTATCTCGCCTCCAACGAAGCCGCCTACGTCACCGGCCAGACCATCCATGTAAATGGCGGCATGGCGATGATCTGACCGGACGTGGCACGATGACTAGGCGGAGAGGTTCAGCTTGAATTTTCCCGCGCTGCTCGTCCTGCCTCGCCGGGCAATCATATGATTTGTCAGCAAGGTTTCTTCGATGGGCTTCGACATAAAGAACCCTTGAGCGCGGTGACATTGTTCAGCGATCAGAAAATCTAGCTGCGCTTCGTTTTCCACCCCTTCCGCCACGACTGTCAGACTGAGCGAATTGGCCAGCGCTATGATCCCTCGCACGACATTCTGCTTTTTCGGGGACGATGCCAAATCGCTCAAGAAGGATCGGTCGATCTTCAATTGATCCAGGTTGAAATCGGCGAGATAGCCGAAACTCGCATAGCCAGATCCAAAATCGTCGAGTGCCAAACTGACTCCGATGTTTCGAATTTCGGTCAGGATATCCAAAGCGCTTCGGCTGTTCTGGACAAACACCCCTTCAGTGATTTCCAGCTGCAGACGTGACGTCGGCAGTCCCGTTTGTCGCAACACTTCAACCAGGTGGGTGAAGTACACGTCGTTCTGAAGACTCTTGCCTGAGACATTTACCGAGCAGACAAAGTCCTCCGAGCAAATGGGCAGCCACTGTGCTGCCTGCCGGCAAGCCTTGCTCAAGACCAACTTGTCGAGTTCCAATATCAGGTCACTTCGTTCGGCTGTTGGAATAAACGACATCGGCGGCCGAATCGCCCCTGAGATCGGGTCGCGCCAGCGCACCAAGGCCTCGGCGCCGGTCATGCGGCCGGTTGCCAACTCAAATTGTGGTTGCCAGACCAGGAAGAATTCGTCGCAATTAAGCGCTCGCTTGATTGCGGCCTCTTCGCCAAGCTGCACATCGATTTGACTGAGGATTGCAGGCGAAAACGTCACCAGGCCGGCCCGCCCCTGGGCCTTTGCGGCATAGAGAGCGCTATCCGCGTTGCGCATCAAGGTTGAAATGTCCGCACCATGCTGCGGAAAACTGGCCATGCCGATGCTTGCGCCAACTCGAACTTGATGGCCTTCCAACTCGGCAAACCCATTCAATCGCTCCCGAAGACGATTGCCGAGACCTTTTTCGGCCGAATGCGTCACTCCAATCTCGATGACCGCGAACTCGTCTCCGCCCAATCGAACCGCAAACACATCGTCGGGGCGTTCGATCAACTGCAGGATTTCGGCGACGGCTTTCAGTAGGAGATCACCAACGTGATGGCCGAACGTATCGTTCACGTTCTTGAAATGATCGAGGTCGATCAGGTAAAGATGGAGTTGCCTGCCAGCTAGCTTTGCGCGATCCAGCAAATCGTCTCTATTGGCTGACATCCAGGCACGGTTCTTCAAACCAGTGGTCGCGTCACGCCAAGCCAGAAATTCCAGTTTTTTTATGGTCTCACGACGGCCAATAAGCAATACGGCGGTTCCGATTGCAAGTAGCGACAAAATCGCCAGCGCGAAGGCTATCTGATAATTAAATCTATTCAGGCTGATTTCCGAGGCGTAGAGATCGGCGTTTACCTGTTCGCCGAATTTATAATACTCATCATTCATTCGGGCTACGATCTGATCAAGTTCCAGCCCCATTTCCTTCAATCTGATTCCATCGAGAGGTAGCCCGGCCGCGATCAGCGCATCAATCCGCGTCACCGAGTCGTTGACGCGCGGCACGATCCCCGCATAGGCCGGAATTTCGCGACTCGTTCCACTGCCGTCGACCCGCTCGAAGCGGACATAAACCAGATCATTTGCCGCCAGTAACTGATCGAGGCTTGCTGCGGACGTGGGAGCAGCTTGAGCGAGCGAAATCATATCCCGCAAATGCGTTACGTCGCGTATGGCGATGTGGAATTCGCGGATGGCGAAAAACCCGAACCGGGGCAGCGAGGACTCTATCTTGCTGATGCTGAGAAACAACATCGTGATCAAGATGCCCGAACAGGCCACGGCCGCGGCTATGGCTGTCCCGTATGTAACCGGAACTCGCCAGCCCCTCTTTCCAAGCCTTGCCATCAAGGTCACGCGGAAGCTCAAACTAGCTGCCGGATTCAATCGCCTTGATCAGCCAGACCCATCGTGGTTTGCGAATCGGCGTATCGAAACCAGGATAGTCGTTGAGGGGGTATACGAGCCGGGTAGGACCCTGGGTGCGTCGGGTCAGTAACTTTCCGTCCTGTCGCGTGGCGAGCAGGAGAGGACCGTCGGTCCAGTCCTCTCTCGGAATTATCTGCACATAGTCGTCGACGGCTCGCAGAACCACAGAATCCTTGCCCTCCAATCCAACCAGCTTGAGCACATCGCTGAACAGGACACCTTCAAATGTAAGCTGGCCGCTTTCGAAAGGGCTTGGGGTAGTGATCCTATAGAGGCCGAGCTTCTCCAGTTGCCTCAACGTGATCGGAGTCGATTCACCGTTCTTCTGGATATTGAAAGCAACCGTGTCCGGCGGTTCTGGGAGCTTTATGGATTCCAA
Source organism: Mesorhizobium sp. M1338 (assembly GCF_040318045.1). Classification (NCBI taxonomy): domain Bacteria; kingdom Pseudomonadati; phylum Pseudomonadota; class Alphaproteobacteria; order Hyphomicrobiales; family Phyllobacteriaceae; genus Mesorhizobium; species Mesorhizobium sp. M1338. The sequence goes on from NZ_JAMYLL010000013.1 coordinate 85,541, forward strand.
TGCCCGCGCAGGCAGAATGCCAAGTGCGAAAACCGCCAGGAAGATTAGGCAGCGCTTGATCGTCAGGCGTCTTTTATTGAGCAAGGATGACATGCGTCCACTCCTTTTCTTATTATCGCAAGACAGCGCCACCGTCGCCGAGGCACCATTTCTTGACGGAATCATTAACGCTATCATGGCCGAGTAACTTTTCAGTTAGCGGCCTATCTCCAATGTCGATTTTCATCTGGCTGTCGTCGGCACGCGCAGGAAGCCCGTTTCGGACCGGTTCGCGTCTGGAACAATGACCCTAATCGACCCGCGTCGGTCGTCCTGCTGGACCATTCTCGCGGAATTTCCTTTGCGGGACGCCAGGCACGCACGCGACGGAGGGGATGGAGCGGGGTCGCGACAGAACCCGCTCAAAGTCATCGGAGAAGGCCCATTTCGGCTTGGACCTCAGCCGATTTTCGTGTAATGCGGCCCGCAACCCGGCGGTTCGGGCAAAAACCGGTCGTAGCCGTTGCGTTTCCGGCAGGACCATCTTTCAGCTTGATTAGCGGCATTCTGCCCGCTAACGAAGACAGACAAACAAAAGACGAGGATGCCCAAATGAGTGACACCGCAGAGCGCGTCAAGAAGATCGTCATCGAGCACCTTGGCGTCGATGCCGACAAAGTGACGGAGCAGGCGAGCTTCATCGATGATCTGGGCGCCGACAGCCTCGACACGGTCGAACTCGTCATGGCGTTCGAAGAAGAATTCGGCGTCGAGATTCCCGACGACGCGGCCGAGACGATCCTGACCGTCGGCGATGCGGTGAAATACATCGACAAGGCTTCGGCCTGATATTTTCCGCAGTCATCACCGGGGAGGACCTGCGATGAGGCGTGTCGTCGTCACGGGCCTTGGGCTGCTGTCACCGTTCGGCATGGGCTTCGAGCACAGCTGGAAGGAATTGCTGACCGGCCGCAGCGCTGCCAAGCGCGTCACCGAGTTCGAGGTGGAAGATCTTGCCTGCAAGATCGCCCACGTTATTCCGCGTGGCGACGGCAGCAATGCCACCTTCAATCCCGAGGCCGTGCTCGAGCCGAAGGAATTGCGCAAGGTCGGCGACTTCATCCTGTACGGGATTGCCGCCGCCGACGAAGCGCTGAAGGATTCCGGCTGGGAGCCGAAGACGCACGCCGAGCAATGCGCCACCGGCGTCCTGATCGGCTCCGGCATTGGCGGCATCGAGGGCATCGCCGAGAACGCGATGATCCTCAAGGAACGCGGCCCCCGCCGCATCAGCCCTTTCTTCATCCCGGGCCAGATCATCAATCTTGTCTCCGGGCAGGTTTCGATCCGGCACGGGCTGAAGGGCCCGAACCATGCCGTCGTCACGGCCTGCTCGACCGGCGCCCACGCCATTGGCGATGCCGCCCGGTTGATCATGTGGGGCGATGCCGACGTGATGCTCGCAGGCGGCGCCGAAGCGCCGGTGACGCGGCTGTCGATCGCCGGCTTCGCCGCGTGCCGGGCACTGTCGACAGAGCGCAATGATTCGCCGCAAACGGCGTCGCGCCCCTATGATCGGGACCGTGACGGCTTCGTTATGGGCGAGGGTGCCGGCGTTGTCGTGCTCGAGGAACTCGAGCATGCCAAGGCGCGCGGCTCCAAGATCTATGCCGAGGTGACGGGTTATGGTCTCACCGGCGACGCGCATCACATCACCGCGCCCGCCGAGGATGGCGATGGTGCCTTCCGTTGCATGATGGCGGCACTGAACCGTGCCAAGCTGACTCCTGCCGATGTCGACTACATCAACGCCCACGGCACCTCGACCATGGCCGACACGATTGAGCTCGGCGCCGTCGAGCGGCTTGTCGGCAATGCCGCGTCGAAGATTTCGATGTCGTCGACCAAGTCTTCGATCGGCCATCTGCTTGGGGCGGCGGGTGCCGCAGAAGCGATCTTTTCGATCCTTGCCATCAGAGACAATGTCGCGCCGCCGACCATCAACCTCGACAACCCGGAGCGAGAAACCGCGATCGACCTGGTTCCGAACAAGCCGCGTGCCCGCCAGATCGACGTGGCGCTGTCCAATTCCTTCGGCTTTGGCGGTACCAACGCGTCGCTGGTCTTCCAGCGCTACAATGGCTGATCGTCCGGCTGCCGGACGAAGCCTTGGCGTGCCGTCAATTTTGCCATATTCGCCTCTACTCTGCCGCTGGGGATTCGTTGGGCGATCAAACGGTAGGGCGAAATGAACACAAATCCGGCAGGCAACGGAGAATTCGGGCAGCGGCCGGCGACGTCCGGACCGATCGTGCCGAAAACGGCCAGCGAGGCGTTGCGGCCGGAGGCCGGCACGCCGCCGCCGAAGCGCTCGCGTGCGTCACGCAGCCAGGTCGTCGTGTTCATGAACTTCGTCATCTCCTCGGTGATGCTGATGGTTCTGGCGGCCGGCGTCGCCGTCTATTTCGGCAAGCAGGAATTCACCGAACCCGGCCCCTCGGCCAATGGCGACACCTTCCTGGTCAAGCCGAACACCGGTGTCCAGGATATCGCCGACCAACTCGAACGCCGCGGACTGGTCAGCGACGCTCGGATCTTCCGCCTTGGCGTGCGCGCCTTCGGCAATGATTCCGCGCTGAAGGCCGGAGAGTACGAGATCAAGCCCAGGGCTTCCATGCGCGACATCATGGAGCTTTTGAAGAGTGGCAAGTCGGTGATGTATTCGCTGACCGTTCCAGAGGGGCTGACGGTCGAGCAGGCGTTGCAGCGCATCGCCGGCGAGACTGCCTTGAGTGGCGATATGCCGGCGACCATTCCTCCGGAGGGCAGCCTCGCCACCGACACGCTGCGATTCACGCGCGGCGCGACGCGCCAGCAGATGGTCGACAAGCTGCTGGCAGATCAAAAGAAGCTGGTTGACGATGTCTGGCAGCGGCGCGCGCCGGACCTGCCGCTGGCCAACGTCGAGGAGTTCGTTACGCTGGCCTCGATCGTCGAGAAGGAAACGGGCAAGGGTGACGAGCGTTCACGGGTTGCCGCCGTCTTCTTGAACCGGCTTGCCAAGGGCATGCGGCTGCAGTCCGATCCAACCATCATCTACGGTCTGTTCGGCGGCAAGGGCAAGCCGGCGGACCGGCCGATCTACCAGTCGGACATCCAGAAGCAGACGCCCTACAACACCTATTTGATCAACGGCTTGCCGCCGACGCCGATCGCCAACCCGGGTCGTGCGGCGCTGGAGGCGGTAGCCAATCCGTCGAAGACCGACGACCTCTATTTCGTCGCCGATGGCACAGGCGGCCACATCTTTGCCGCGACTCTGGAAGAGCACAACGAGAATGTCGCCCGCTATCGCGCCTTGCAGAAGAAGCAGGCCGATGACGCCGCCAAGGCCGCCAACACCACCGGCGCCGTCGACAGCAATATCGACAAGCCCGCTGACGGTGGCCCCGCTGACAGTGCCGACGATAGCGGCGACGCGGGCGCTGCCCAGTAGAATAAAGAAAGGCGTTGCTCACCGGGCGACGCCCCGACATTTGCAAGAGCGCCGCGCGTCCGATTTCGACGTGTCCGCGGCGCAGTCATTTTCAAGCAGCACTGCTCCTCTCCGGAAAGCCGGTCTCGGGGTGATGCGCCGGGGACTTGTGGACGATATGAATTTGCAGAGCATGACCGGTTTTGCGCGTGCCGTCGCCGAGCATGAAGGCACCTCGATCGCCTGGGAGGTCAAGTCCGTCAACGGCAAGAGCGTCGAAGTCCGGCTGCGACTGCCGCAAGGCTTCGAGCGGCTGGAACCGGCCGTCAGGCAGACACTTCAGAAGCGTTTTGCACGCGGCAATTTCCAGGCGACGCTGACTATCGGCCGTGCCGCCGGCGCGCAGGCGCAGCCGGTTGTCAACGAAGCCTTCCTGAAGGACCTAGCCGGCCTCGCCAAGCGGCTGCAGGAGCAATTCGGCGTTGCTCCCGCGACATCGGACGGATTGCTTTCGCTGCGCGGCGTGCTCGATATTCCCGAAACTGTCGAAACCGAAGAGGCGAGGGCCGCGCTCGATGCCGTGATCATGGTCGCGCTCGAGATCGCCCTGGCTGGGCTCGAACAGGCACGACAAAGCGAGGGCGCCGCGCTGGCTTTGCTGCTGTCGGGCCATATCGACACAATCGAGGCGCTGACGCTGCGGGCAGAGGCTGACCCGTCGCGCGAGACGGCGGCGATCCGCGAACGCATCGCCGAGCAGGTCAGGCTGCTGATGGATGCTTCCGCCAACCTGGACGCCACCCGGCTGCACATGGAGGCGGCGTTCCTCGCCACCAAAGCCGATATTCGCGAAGAGATCGACCGGCTGAAGACGCATGTCGTATCAGGTCGGGCACTGCTTGAAGGCGGCGGCGCGGTCGGCCGCAAGCTCGATTTTCTGGCACAGGAATTTAACCGCGAATCGAATACGTTGTGTTCGAAGTCGAACGCCGCCGCCGTCACCGCGATCGGGCTGGAGCTGAAGGCAGTGGTCGACCAGTTTCGTGAACAGATCCAGAATCTGGAGTAGCCGATGGTTGCCAAGGATTTGGGGTCCCGCATTCGCCGCCGGGGCCTGATGCTCGTCCTGTCGTCGCCGTCCGGCGCCGGCAAGTCGACGATCGCGCGCAACCTTCTGGAAAGCGATTCCAGCCTGGAACTGTCGGTCTCGGTCACCACCAGGCCGCGCCGCGGCAGCGAGATCGAGGGCGTCCACTATCATTTCCGGACGATGCGCGAGTTCGAGCGGCTGCGCGATTCCGACGCGCTGCTGGAATGGGCCGAGGTGCACGGCAATTGCTACGCGACACCGCGCGAGCCAGCCGAACTGGCGCTGTCTGAAGGGCGCGACATGCTGTTCGACATCGACTGGCAAGGTGCCCAGCAGCTCAAGGAGAAGATGCGCGCCGACATTGTCTCGATCTTCATCCTGCCACCGTCGATGAAGGAATTGAAGGCGCGGCTGAAGCGCCGCGCCGAAGACCAGGAGGCTGTGATCGAAACGCGGCTGAAAAACGCCCGCAACGAGATCGAGCACTGGAAGGAATATGATTTCGTCATCGTCAATGACGACCTCGACCGCGCCTTCGCCGAAGTGCGCGGCATCGTCGTCGCCGAGCGGCTAAGACGCGATCGCCGGCCAGGCCTGTTCGATTTCGTCTCGGGACTGTTGGACGAGAAGACGGGCTGACCGGCTTTAGGGCGCTATGCCATCGACCAGGATCAGATTGCGGCTGAGCGCTGCATCGCGCACGTCCAGTGCCGCCGCGTACTCGGCGGAGGCGTACCAACGCCTGGCCCGTTCCATGTCTGGAAATTCGACGATGATCAGCGGTTCGGGATGCCACATGCCTTCCAGCGTCTCTACCCGCCCGCCACGCACCAGATAGCGCCCGCCATGCTGGGCGATGGAGGCTGCGGCGCGGGATCGGTAGGTCTCGATCGCCTCTTCGTCGCGGATCGTGACATCGGAAATGACATAGGCGGGCATTTTGATCCTCCGGCATGTTGGCCAGATTATCTATGCCTCGACCAAAGCGCTTCCAGACCCGCCGGCACTACACCGCGTTGGTCAGCCGCACGAATTCCTCGACGCTGAGCGTCTCTGCCCGGCGTGTCGGATCGATGCCTGCACGGGTGAGCAGCGCCTCGCCCCCCAAGCTTTTCACGCTTTGCCGCAGCATCTTGCGGCGTTGGCCGAAGGCGGCTTCGGTGACGCGGCCGAGTTTTTTCACCTCGGCGGCCAGCGGAGCCACGCGCGGCACCAGATGCACCACCGAGGACGTGACCTTCGGCGGCGGCGTGAATGCCTGTGGCGGCACGTCGAAGGCGATCCTCGCCTCCGTTCGCCAGCCGGCAAGAACGCCGAGCCGGCCATAGCTGTCGCTGCCGGCGGGCGCGACGATGCGCTCGGCCACCTCGCGCTGGAACATCAAGGTCATCGAGGTGTAGAATGGCGGCCAATCGCTGACCGTCAACCAGCGCACCAGCAGCTCCGTGCCGATATTGTAGGGCAGGTTGGCCACGATCTTTACCGGGCTGCCGCTCCCGGCCGCTCGACTGGCAAGCGCCGCGAAATCCGTCTTCAGCGCATCGCCGGACACAATCTCGAGCCGGCCGGGATAATGATCGGACACTTCGGCAAGGGCTGCCAGGCAGCGTTCGTCACGCTCGATGGCGATCACGTGGCGCGCTCCATTGGAGAGCAAGGCGCGGGTCAGCCCGCCGGGACCGGGACCAACCTCGATCACGGTTGCATCGGACAAGTCGCCGGCGGTGCGGGCGATCTTGCCGGTGAGGTTGAGGTCGAGCAGGAAATTCTGGCCGAGCGCCTTCTTGGCTTGTAACCCATGACGTTCGATCACCTCGCGCAGCGGCGGCAGCCCGTCGATGCTCATCCCTGCGGTCTCATGCGGCAACCGGCCTCGTGTTCGTGTCGGCCAATTGCCGGGCAAGCTTCAATGCCGCCATCAGGCTGTCGGGCCGCGCCACGCCCTTGCCGGCGATGTCGAAGGCGGTGCCGTGGTCGGGCGAGGTGCGGATGAAGGGCAGGCCGAGCGTGACATTGACCGCTTCGTCGAAGGCCAGCGCCTTGGCCGGGATCAGCGCCTGGTCGTGATACATGCAAAGGGCGACGTCATAGCCTGCCCGTGCCCGGGCGTGGAACAACGTGTCGGCCGGCAGCGGGCCGAAAGCGTCGATACCTTCGGCTCGAAGGATATCGACCGCCGGACGCACGATCCGCTCGTCCTCGAGGCCCATGGCGCCGCCTTCACCGGCATGCGGATTGAGCCCGGCAATGGCGAGCCTCGGCCTTGCGATGCCGAAGCGGCTGGCGAGGTCGGCGGCGGTGATGCGCGCGGTGGCGACGATCAACCCGGTGGTCAGTGCCTTGGGCACTTTCGCCAGCGCGATGTGGATGGTGACGGGAACGGTGCGCAGGTCGGGGCCTGCCAGCATCATCACCGGCATCGCCTCGACGCCGCTGTGCCGGGCTGCCAGATGCGCCAGATATTCGGTATGGCCGGGAAAGCGGAAGCCGGCATCGTAGAGCGGCTTCTTGGCGATGGGGCAGGTGACGACAGCCAAGGCTTCGCCGGCAAGGCAGTCGGCGACGGCACGGTCGATGGCCTCGATGGTGGCGGCCGCATTGGCCGGGTCCGGCCGGCCGGGGCTGTCGATGCCGCGGGCAGTCAGCGGTACGATCGGCAGGGCGCGGGCAAAGACTTGCGCAGCTTGTGCTGGTGTCGTTTCGACCATTGGCAGCGAAATGCCGAGGAGGCGCGCCCGGGAGGCGATCAGCGCCGGATCGGCGAGCAGATAGAAGGGGGGCAGGGCGGCAGCCTCGCGCGCCATGAAGGCGGCGATGGCGATCTCCGGTCCGATGCCGGACGGATCGCCGGCGCTCAACGCGAGCGCAACCATTGTGCTGCTCACGTCAGCGCTTGACGATGCGGGCTTTCGCCTTCAGCTCGTCGACATATTTCTTGCTGAGCTCGTCGGCGTTCTTGTCGCCGGAGCCTTCGTTCTGGAACACCATCTGGGCGACCTTGTCGTCGGACACTTCGCGCGAAGAGCAGATGCCGATGAATTCGACACCGCGTTCGGTCGCGCGCGTGACGGTGGCGCCGCCGACCTTGGTGGCCTTGATCTGTTCGGCCCAGTCCGGCGGCAGTTGCGGCGCCAGCACCCGGCCCAGATCGCGAACGGTGACATCGATCAGACCCTTGGCGAATTCGCGCGTCGTGTCGCAGCCGCTGAAGCGGGCACGCATGGCGTCGGCCTCGCGCTTGCGCTTGGCCAGCGTAGCGCTGCGTTCGGCCGCCGGCACCACGAAGATGACCTGCTGCAGCATGTACTCGGTAGCGCTCGGCTTGGCGCCGCCCTTTTCGAGCATCTTCCTGACAAGGTCTTGTTCGCTGACGGCACCGGTGCCATCGCCGGAACGGTAGCGCGCGCTCAAGGCCTGGTTCCAGGCCATCTGGGCGCGGATGAATTCCTTGAAGTGGCTCTTGCCGACGCCTGACTTCTCCATGACGCCGTCGAGTTGGCTGAGCTGCATCTTGTTGCTCGAAGCAAAGCGTTGATATGCCGCTTCGACCTGTGCGTCGCTGATGCGGATGCCAAGCCGCTTGGCCTCGGCCATGCGCAGCGTCTGGTCGATCATTTCCTGGCCGGCATCGCCCTTCTTGCGCTGCAGCTTCAGGAAGGCGGCGCGATGGGCGATGTCGCCGGTGGTGACCGGAATGTCGTTGACGACGTATTTGATCTCGCTGGCGAAAGCCGGTGGCGTCATCATGGTGATCGATACGGATGTCGCCGCCACAAGCAACGCGAAACCCGCTGAAAAGAGGTATTTCCTCATCGTTGGCATCCCAATTCTATCCCGGTTCCGCCCAATTTTATCGTTTCCCAGGTGCGCGAATCCGTGCCAGCCCTATGCGGCGAAACGATGTCGCCGATTGTTACTGGATCGTGTCGATGGCACTGGTCGACGTGCCGAAGTCGCCGAGGGTGCGGAACGACAGATTGAAGCCGATGCTCTGCGACACCGCCTTGGTATTTATGTCGCGCGACTGCGAGTAGGTCATCAGATAGGTGAAGCAGGAATCGTTGTAGGCGAAGCCGACGCCGTCCTTGACCAGCACGCTTTCCTGCAGGTCGTAGGTTCCGGTGCCGAAGACGCGCCAGTTCTCGGCGAGATGCGTCGAGGCACCGAGCGTGACCTCGTGGCGGTCGGTCGTGAACCCGTATAGCGGCTGGGCCTGGATGAAAGCGTATTTGGCGCTCAGCGACACCGGCAGGCCGGAATAGGCGGCCTTCACCTCGGTGCGACGGTTCTCGAAGGTCTGTTCGTCGAAACGGCCGCTGATCGAGGCAGCGAATCCGTTGGGACTGCTGATGCCGAACAGACCGACATAGTCGGACTTGGTCGTGTCGAGGCCGGAATTGGCGCCGACATTGACCAGATCCGGCGCGGCGAAGGAGTTCTCGCCGCCGATCTGGTAGGATTGGCCGAAAATCGCATTGGTACCCCAGCCATTGTTGTATGAGCCGGAATAGCGGAAGCCGACATTGGCGCGCGAACCGCCTTCGACGCGGTCATAACCGGAGAACTTGTCGCGTTCGAACAAGGTGGTCGCGTCGAAGACCATGCTTTGGGCGTCTTCGTTGGGAACGGCGAGACCGCCTACATACTGTTCGTTCGGGCGCATGAAGACCTGCGCCATCGGCTCGATCACGTGATTGGATCCGCTGGCCATGGAAAACAGCACCGGCCAACGCATCTCGAGGCCTGCGGTTGCCATGAAGCGGGCAAACGACGAGCGCATGTCGTCCTGCTGGCCCAAATTTGTTGCCATCTGATTGATGGCGTCGAGCGAAGCCGACGACGCGTTGAGGTAGTCCACGTCGCCCTGCAGCGCGAGCAACGGCGTCAGCACCAGTCCGTCATCGGTGACGAAGCTCCGCTTCCACTCGGCCTCGGCTGTGAGGCGTCCGGATTCGCCTTCGATGCCAGGAACACGCTGCGTGGGGATGTAGAAGGTCTTGTCGAGATCGTCGCGGCTGATGACGCGGGCGTTGACATTGAGCGACAGCTGGCCGCCGGCCACCGACACGTCGGGAATATAGGCGTAGTCGAGCGACGGCAGCACCCATGGCTGCTGGCCGCTTCGCGCAGAGATGTTGTCGTTGGGTGTATCTTCCTGCACGTCGAAGTGCATGGCGCGCACGTCGAAATAGTTGCGGCCGTTGAGACCCGTCAGATAGACCGTCGACTGATGGACGGAGGCACTATACTTGTCGATGTTGTAGGTGTTCGCGAAGTTCTTGTCGGTCTGCAGCAACACGTCCCAGCCAAAATTCCAGCGCGGATTGATGGCGAACTGGCCCTGCGTGCCCATCATGCCACGGAATTTATTGGGATCGCCCGCTGAGCCCGAATCGACATTGTGGCCAGCGGTGCTGGGGAAAGCAGTCGTGTCGAGGAAGGCATCGGGATCCTGCTGGTGGATTCCGGCGATCTTCAAACTGTACTGGCCATTGTTGAAACGCTGGCGCCACTCGGCCTCACCGAGGAAGCCCTGCTTGGTATAGCCGGTGCCGGTGACGGTCAGGTCATAGGTCGGTGACAAGGCGAAGTAATAGGGAATTTTTACGCCGACGCCGAGATCGCTCTTGTAGACGATGCTGGGGATCAGGAAGCCGCTCTTGCGCTTCACCGTCGGGTCGGCAATCTCGAATGCAGGCAGATAGGCGAGCGGAAAACCGAAGAACTCGAAATTCGCATTCTCGAAGCGAACCGTCTTCTTCTCGCCGTTCCAGATGATCTTCCTGGCCTTGACGCGCCAGGTCGGCGCTTTGTCGGGCTTGTCCTCGCACGGTTCGCAGGCGGTGTAGACGCCATTGTGGAACGTGGTCAGCACGCCGCCCATGCGCTCGGCGCTTTCGGCGGCGAAATAGGCCTTGTCGATGGTTTCGACGCGCAACGCGTTGACGAAGCCGTCGGCGAAGTCATCGGTGATGTCGATATGTTCCGAATTGATCTTGGTGCCGTCGCTGTTGATGACTTCGACATTGCCGCTCGCGACCATTCGCTTGGTGTTGCGGTTGTATTCGACCCGCTGGGCGACAAGGCGATTGCCACCATAGTCTATCTGCACGCCACCGACGGCGGTCACCGTCTGGTTGTCGTTGTTGTAGACCAGCGTATCGGCCGCCAGCAGCATCTGTGAGCCGGACGGAACCGATGTTGCCATGTCGCCGACATCCTGCGCGAACGCCGGCATCGGGACGGCGCTGGCAAACAGGCACGCCAAGGCGGTCGCCGCATAGAGGCGCGCCAAACGGGCCTGCCTGTTGCTGGGCAAAAACGCTTCCCTCACTAGCCGTCTTCCTTGTATAGCAGGAAAGTCACCCCGAAGAACATAGCCACCACGACCGGCACCCATGCGGCTACGACAGTCGGCACGAATCCCGCCACGCCGAATGCCTTCACCAGCACCGAAACGACATAAAGCAGAAAGCCGGCGATGATGCCACCCAGAATCATCGTCGCCGATTGCCCCATCCTAGCAAATCGCATTGAAACCGTTGCCGCAATCAGCGTCATGGCGACGAGAAGGAACGGCAACGCCACCAGCGAATCAAACTGCATGGCAAAGGCATTTGCCTTGAGGCCGAAGGAGCGGGCAACCTCGATCTTTCCGGGCAGTTCATAGAACGGGATGGTTTCGGGCCGCGCCAGCCGCTCTTGCACGAATTCGGGCCTCAGATCGGTCGGCACGCGATCGCTTGCCGATGCCTGGATCGTGCCGCTCTTGAGCGTCTTGACGTCCTGCAAGTCCCAATAGCCGTCGCGCAGGAAGGCGCGCGCGGCGTCCTTGCGCTCGACGATATTGCCTTGCGGGTCGAGAATGAAAAAGACGACATCGGCCATCTCCATGCCCTGGTTGAGGATGGCCCGCGCACCGATGATGGTGTCCCCCGAACCGGTTTTCTGCCGGATCCAGGGTGCGGCATCGGCCGAAACCGTGTTCGATTTGCCGGAACGCAGCTGGGTTTCGATCTGCTCGGACCAGGAGAATGCGTGTGCGGCGAGCGGATTGATGACGCCCACCGACAGGACGCCGAACAGCAAGGCTCCGATGCAGCATGGCAAGAGGAATTGCCAGGCGGAAACGCCGGCGGAACGCGCGATGACCAGTTCGTAGCGCCGGTTGAGCGACACCAGCGTCGCCATCGCCGAGAAGAGACCGACAAACGGCACTGTCTGCAGCATGATCATCGGCATGCGGAGGCCTGAGATGGCCACTGCCGTCCCGTAGGTGAAGCCGGGCAGGCCGGTGGTGCGGCCGGAGAGCTCGGTGAAATCGATCAGGAACACCAGCGCCAAGAGGCCGATGAAGAACCAGATGGTGATCGTCACATAGCGTAAGAAGAAATAGCGGCCCAGCGTCCAGCCCATCAGCCGACCCCTTGCCCTGAAGTGCGGCGCCTGGACAAACGCAGCTTGAGAGCGTTCCAGCTGTCACCGATGTGGGTGGCGAAGTTTGTCATCCAGTCCGCCCACGCCACCGGCAGTTCCATGGTCCGGTTGGAGACGATGAACCAGATCGCCACCGCGGAAGCCACGATCGGCACGCCATAGACCATATAGGCATATTGCGGGATGTCATCGGCCTTGCTGGCGGCAAAAAAGCCCAGCCAGCGCACGAACAGTGATATCCCTATGGCCGTGATGAGCGGATTGACACGCGCCTCGCGGTGCGAGCGGGCGTCTCCGGCGACCGCGAGCGCGATGAGCGCGAAGACCATGGAATACGTCCATTCCGAAAACCGCTGGTTGACCTCGGCCAGGTATTCGTAGGGGTTCTGCTGATAGCTCTTGTCGTTGGCACTTGGGTTGAGCAGATACTGGGTCGTCTGGTCCTTCGGCAGGAGCGTCACCGCCGAAGCCGCCGCCATGAAGGCCGACATATCGAAGGCATAAGAGGTGAACCGGATAACGGAGAGATCCCCGGTCAGCGTTTTGCGATGGATGACGCCGTCATTCATCATCAGCACCTTTTCGCCGCCGCGTTCGACGATGCTGCCGGTCTTGGCGTAATAGACGAGGTTGACGCCTTCTTCGCGTGAATCGGCGACGAAGATGCCGCCCAGCCGATTGTCGGGAAGCCGCTCGCCGACCTGCAGGAACAACCCGTCCTCGATCTTGCGGAAGGTGCCTTCCTGGATGATCAGCGACAACAGATCCGCGCGTGATGACGCCACCAGGGCGCGGTTTTTCTGCCGTGCATAGGGGTCGATGCCGTTGTCGACGGCAAAGGAAAAGACGGCGGCCGCGAGCGCCAAAAGCATGATTGGTCGCACGATCGTCCAGCGCGAGGCGCCCGCGGCGTTGACGACGGCGAGCTCGGAATCCGAATTCATGACACTGAGTGTCTGTGCGACCGCCACCACCAGCGCAAAAGGCACCACGATCGGGATGATGGACGGAAGAATGAGGGCGGCGACCTCGAAGAAGGTCAGCGCCGATTGGCCGCTGTCGGTAACCAGGTCGATCTTTGCCAGCACCTGCGTCGTCCAGACGATGGCCAGCGTCCAGACAAGCGCGGCCATGAAGACCACGAAAGCGCGGCGCATGATGTAGCGTTCAACGACCTTCATGAAGGCTTTTCTCGATTTTCTCGAACGGCATCATGCCACCGCACAAGGGTAGCTGTCCGGCGGCGCCCGCACAACTGGCTCCAACAGAGGCTCGACCCGGTTCCCGTCCCAAGTCAGCCGCCCCGGCGGGCCGGAGTGTCGGCGGGAATGGATAAGAAAGGGAGAACATCGATGGTTAACAACAGGTTGCGGCAAAAAGCGGGGCCGTGCCGCGAAGAATCATTATCGATTCCGTAGGTCATATGGGATGCGAATTCGGCAAAGTCTTGCCAAATGCCGGAAAACGACCAAATGTCGCGCATCGTCTCGAACCGCTTCCCCAAAAGCCGCGCATTCCCCGAAAGCAGGACATGATGAGCCAAAGACCGTCGATCGCCTTCGCCAAATTCTCCGCACCCCAGACCGCGTCGAACAAGAAGGGCACGGTCTTCGTGCTCTCGGCGGATGAGGGCAGCCTGAGCGACGCGGCCAAGGCTTGCGATCCCGGCAAGACACTGGAGCGGGCCTTTCCGGTGGCCGAGTTCACTGGCAAGTTCGCCAGCGTGGTGGAAGTTCTGGCGCCGCAGGGGGCGTCCATCGACAGGCTGGTGGCGGTAGGCGCCGGCAAGGTGTCGGGACTCGACGACTATGCGTGGCTGAAGCTTGGTGGCACCATTGCCGCGTCGCTGCGCAAGGCGACCGACGTGGCCGTGGTGCTCGACCTCGCCGGCGCGTCGCCAAGTGGCAAGGATGCGGCAAGCCTTGCGGCGGGCATTCTCCTGCGCAGCTATTCCTTCGACAAATACAAGACCAGGAAGGACAAGGACGACGGCAAGGCCGAGCCAAAAAAGCCGGTCAAGGTGACCATCCACACCGCCGATCCGGCCGCGGCGAAAAAGGCTTTCACCGATGCCGAGGCGGTGATCGAAGGGGTGCTTCTGGCGCGCGACCTCGTCAACGAACCGGCAAACGTGCTCGGGCCGGTCGAGTTCGCCGCCCGCGCCAAGGAACTCGAGGCGCTCGGCGTCAAGGTCGAGATCCTGGGCGAGAAGGAGATGAAGAAGCTCGGCATGGGCTCGCTGCTCGGTGTCGCGCAGGGCTCGCCGCGCGGCGCCCGCATGGCGATCATGCAGTGGAACGGCGGCAAGCCAAAGGACAGTCCGGTTGCCTTCGTCGGCAAGGGCGTCACCTTCGACACCGGCGGCAATTCAATGAAGCCGGCGTCCGGCATGGAGGACATGAAGGGCGACATGGGCGGTGCCGCCGCTGTCACCGGCCTGATGCATGCGCTGGCCACGCGCAAGGCGAAGGCCAATGTCGTTGGCGTCATCGGTCTGGTCGAAAACGCCGTCGACGGCCATGCCCAGCGTCCCGGCGACATCGTCACCTCGATGTCGGGCCAGACCATCGAGGTGCTCAACACCGACGCGGAAGGCCGCCTCGTGTTGGCCGATGCGCTGTGGTACTGCAACGACCGCTTCCAGCCGAAATTCATGGTCAATCTGGCGACGCTGACCGGCGCCGTCATGGTCGCGCTCGGCCAGCACCATGCCGGCCTGTTTTCCAACAATGACGAACTGGCCGAAAGGCTGACGGCGGCGGGGCAGGCTACACAAGAGCGGCTGTGGCGCATGCCGCTCGGCGCCGAATACGACAAGCTGATCGATTCCAAGAACGCCGACATGAAGAACATCGGCGGCCGCTATGGCGGCGCCATCATCGCCGCGCAATTCCTGCAGCGCTTCGTCAAGGATACGCCGTGGGCGCATCTCGACATTGCCGGCACGGCAATGGGCTCGCCGTCCAACGAGATCAACCAGTCCTGGGCGTCGGGGTTCGGCGTCAGGCTGCTCGACCGGCTGGTGCGCGACAATTATGAGCAGTGAGCGGATTCAATCACTATAGAACGAAGCGATGGCCGACGTCCTGTTCTACCACCTGACCGAATCGACGCTGGAGGATGCGCTGCCAGGCCTCCTGGAGCGCAGCATCGATCGTGGCTGGCGCGCCGTGGTGCAGACCGGCACCGAGGAACGCCGTGATGCGCTCGACCAGCATCTTTGGACCTTCCGTGACGATTCGTTCCTCGCCCACGCAACCGATCGGGAGGCCCATCCCGGCGAACAGCCGATCCTGCTGACCACCGGCGACGGCAATCCCAACCAGGCCAAAATAAGGTTCCTCGTTGACGGCGCGGTGCCGCCCGACCTTGGCGGCTACGAGCGCGCGGTGTTTCTGTTCGACGGCCACGATGCCGCCCAGGTCGAAGCGGCTCGGGGAAACTGGAAGATGATGAAGGACGCCGGCCATGCCGTCACCTACTGGCAGCAGACGCCAGACCGCCGCTGGGAGCGCAAGGCCTGATACATGTCGCCCAAAAATGGCCTCGGTTTTGGGAGAACGGCTGCATAAAAACAAAGATCTAAAGTAAAGCAGGTCGCCTGAACCGTTCAGTCGGCCCGCTTTACCAGTGGCTTGTCGCGGAAGACAGTATCTACTGCTTTGCCTTGATCCGGTCCATTTCCCTGGTGACGTAGTCGCCGTATTTCAATTTCATCGCCTCGTCCGACCGGTTGTGATGCGAACTCCTGAAAACATACCACTCGCCACCAGGTGATTTACGCTTGTAGATCACGTTGCCTGCCTGGCGATGCTCGAAGCAGGTCATCGAGCCCTTCACACCCCACGAGCCGTGCCATTGCGCGCGGTAGCACAACTTGCCGCCGCCGGGAATGAACCACATGCCATCGCCATAGCCCGACTTGCCTTTGTCGTGGGTCCAGGCGTCGAACTGCCGCTGTTTGACGGCAAAGAACCCGGCGCCCTTCTTGGCCCACAGCCACGAATGGTTCTGATAGATCTGGTAGACGCCTTCGTCGGGAACCGCGGTGGCTTTTTGCGCCTGCTCGGCGATTTTCGTCGCCGTTTTGGCTGTCGCGGGGATCTGGAAGGCAAGAACAAGAACGGAGCAGGCGAAGACCGCTCCGAGACGATTTCCTAGTATTCGTTTCACGAAACCCCCTCCACGGACTGATTTATGCCATGCCTCAACCATCTTCCCGAACCGCTGGTTCGGGAAGGATCACGATCAAACAAGGAGATGGAGACCCATCCCGATCACGTCGGGATGGGTAGGCACGATGCGTCTACGGCAGGACGTGCTGGGTCACCCGCCAGTCGGGCAGACCGTAGCCATCCAGCCACGGCCACACTTCCTTCTGGTTGAAGTAGACGACCGAGGTCAACGCTGGGAACTCCGCATAGGATTTACGGGTATCTTCCTGCCACTTCGAGACATAGTCCTGCTTTCCGACATAGCCGAGTTCCGCCACCACGATCGGCTTGTTGAACCCTGCCACGCGGTCATAGCCGGGCTTCAGCATCTCGGCGAACGTACGATCATGACCGGCCTCGTTATTGTCCTTTTTCTGCAGACCGAACACCGACAGGCCGATGACATCGACGTAATCGTCGCCAGGGTAGTATTTTTCCAAGCCCTCTTCGCCTTTGGGTGACCACATGTACTTGGCGGCCGGCGCGGCTTTGCGGCAAAGATCGACTTCGCGCTTGTAGGCGGAAATCCAGTCCTTGGGCGCCCAGTTGGCCCAGGTGAAGCGGCCGTTCTTGTCTTCCATCTCCTGCGCCCAGCGAATGGTCACCGGGCTCTTCATCTGTCCCACCAGGTCGCAGATCGCCTGCATGTTGGCGTCATATTTGCCGCCCAGTATGCCGTCGCGCAATTCGGGCGGGGTGATGCGCCAGTCCTTCGACCAGGTCCACGGCTCAATCGTGATCAGCAGCGAACGGCCGCGTTGCAGCGCATAGGCGTCGGCCTGTGGCAGTGTCGCCAGATCGACGTCCT
Source organism: Mesorhizobium sp. M1338 (assembly GCF_040318045.1). NCBI lineage: Bacteria > Pseudomonadati > Pseudomonadota > Alphaproteobacteria > Hyphomicrobiales > Phyllobacteriaceae > Mesorhizobium > Mesorhizobium sp. M1338. The sequence goes on from NZ_JAMYLL010000013.1 coordinate 102,544, forward strand.
CCCAGGGTAGGAACAACTCCTCGATGCTGGCACTCTTGTCGGTGCTGAAGTCCCCATAGGGATCATAGGATCCGAATGCGGAGGCGGCACTGCTCGTCTGAACGGGGTCCGTCCCTGCGACGGAGCCGGCGCCTCCTGCGGTGGGGAACGCGGCGCTCCCGCCCAATACCAGCGCGATTGCAAGTGCATTTGCTGCAGAGCGTTTCATGTCTGACCTCCCATGGCTTCAACTTCCCGCGGAAGTAAAGCTTCGCCCGTACGCATCGATGTTTGATCGACACGACTATCCAAAACCAATAAGCCCTAATGGCGCAATCTGCGGGATTTCGGAGCGACCATCGGCGGGTGTGCGAGCCTTCGCACAGAGCCCACCCAAATTATCTCTCACGGCACCAACACCGAGGAGCTACTGAGAGAAGTTCGCCGCGATACTCACAAATTCGCGTCAATATCCCGATATATCATCACTAGCTAATTTAAGAGCCGGTCAGGGCCAAGAGTCAAGTGCAATTAACGGTTGCTTAACCTTAACACGCGCGACATGGTTAACGCTGCTAGCGGACCGGTTCCCTCCGAGCAGCCTCGCCCCCGTCAGCCGGCACTGAAAAATTTGCCGGCTTGTCCCGACAGGGCTGGTCGGTTGCGATTGCTCCGCCCCGATTCAAAGGCGTCAGGTAACCAAGCCTCAGGGATTGTAGTTAACGAATACTTAATTTAGTTGACTCTAAGCAAGGGCGGGCTGATTCTGCCTCCCGGGTTTGAGAGCTTTCAGCCTTCTGTCGGCGGAAGCCCAAGTGGCGGCGAGTAAGTTATGAGTGCTTCCGTACAGGCACGCATCATCGGCCATACGAGCAGACGGGCGCATCGATCCGAAGCGGCTCTGGCCGTCACTGCGCGGAAGGGGCCCTTTCTGGTTCCCGTTCTGTCGGCCACTCAGCAATGGATATTGAGACTCGCGCTGGCTTTCTGGTTCGTCACACTCGGGTTTTTCTGGATCTGGTGGCTGAAGCCCGAGCATGTCGAGCGTGTCGGGCCATACACATTCGCGACGCTCATTCTGCTCTGGCTCACGCTCATGCCGCTGTACTTCCTCTTGAATGTGCATGCGTCGAAGAAACCGTCCAAGCTTCACACGATCCCGAAGCGTTCTCGGGTCGCGATGGTGGTCACCAAGGCCCCGTCCGAACCGTTTGCCGTGGTTGCGCGCACGCTCGAAGCGATGCTGGCGCAGGATTACCCACATGACACCTGGCTGGCGGACGAGGACCCTTCCGAGGAGACGGTTCGCTGGTGCGAGGCTCACGGCGTGCTTATTTCGACGCGGCGCGGCAGGGAAGACTATCACCGCACGACATGGCCGCGCCGCACCCGCTGCAAGGAAGGCAACCTGGCGTTCTTCTACGACCACTATGGCTATGAGCGTTACGATTTCGTTGCTCAGATGGATGCGGATCACGTACCGACGCCGACTTATCTCAGGGAAATCCTTTATCCCTTCGCCGATCCCTTGGTTGGCTATGTCTCGGCGCCGAGCATTTGCGACAACAATGCCGCCGAGAGCTGGTCGGCGCGCGGCAGGCTGTTTCCGGAAGGGATGTTTCACGGCCCCCTGCAGTCCGGCCATACGGGCGGTGGAGCTCCGCTCTGCATCGGCTCGCATTATGCCGTGCGGACCAAGGCGCTGAAGCAGGCGGGCGGTCTCGGTCCGGAACTGGCGGAGGATCACTCCACCTCCATGCTGATCAACGCGGCCGGATGGCGTGGGGTGCACGCGCTCGACGCCATCGCCCATGGCGACGGCCCACAGACCTTTGCCGATCTCGTGACCCAGGAATTCCAGTGGTCGCGAAGCCTGGTGACGATCCTGCTCGAATATTCTCCCACATATTTTCCCAAGCTTCCGCCGCGGCTGAAGTTCCAGTTCCTGTTCTGCCAGCTCTGGTATCCGCTGTTCGCCGTCTTTGCGCTGCTGATGTACGTCACGCCGATGTATGCGCTGTTCACCGGGCGTAACTTCGCCAATGTCATGTACGCCGACTTCCTCGTCCACTATGTGCCCAACGCCGTCGCCCTGGTTGGCTTGGTTATGATGCTGAAGGCTTTCGGCCTCTCGCGCCCGATGACGGCCAAGACGATCAGCTGGGAAGGCACGCTGTTCCTCTTCTTCGCGCGCTGGCCCTGGGTGCTCGCCGGCACGCTGTCGTCGATCCGCGACTATCTGACCAAATCGTTCGTCGATTTCCGGGTCACGCCAAAGGGCAGCGGCCCAAAGAACCTGCTGCCGGCCCGCGCCCTCGCTCCCTATGTGGCGCTGGCGATCGGCGCGGCGCTGCCCGTGCTGCTCGTGGATCACCCCTTCGACGCCACCGGCTTCTACTGGTTCGCCGCCTTCAACGCCTTCCTCTACGGGCTTCTGGTGGTGGTCATCGTCGTAAGGCACGTCATCGAGAACAGGATCCCGTTGCGTGCCAATGCCGCGAAAGTCGCCTTACAGGCGTCGCTTGCCACGCTGGCGCTCGCCGTTCCGGCCGCGAGCTTCTACGATCGCGGCATGGAAGGCGTCTATGGCCTGCAGCAGGGCGCCGGCGGCCTCCGCATTGTCAGGATCGCCTATGTGGTTTCCGGCGCCGGCCAGGGCGACATCGGTGCCCGCAATTTCTACTTCGATCCAGCTTGGGGATCGCCCCGCTGACGCCGTGAGGCGTACGCGCGCAAGCAGCTTCCTGAATTGCATTTGGCTTGATGGCTGCCGGCGACCGCGGCAGTGGCGGGCGCGAGCTCAAAAGATCAAATTTTAATAATATCCGATCGAGCGCTGAAAGACCGCGCTCATCATGTCGCTTGCACGAATTTTAATAAGCTTCCTCTAATATTTGGCCACGATGTGAGCGGCGATGGGCTGCTCACGTGGCGCGGAAAAGCAAATAAGAGAGAATAGATCTCCGCGCTCCAGCAACTTGTATTCGTGGCAGGGGAAGGCGATGAAAAAATTTATGGAAAGCGGGGCAAGGATCGGCAAGAAATATGCCTGTGCATTTGCCGCTGTTGCATTGATCTCGATGGTGTCCGGTTGCCAGGGCATGGATGCGACCAGCTCGATCGGCACCAAGCCCGTGGTTCATACGCTCGGCAAGAAGGTGCACTACATCAAGAACAAGCGGCTGCATCTGATCAACCGCAAACCGCTCACACAAATGACCACCGTGACGCGCACGAGGCAGGAGGCCTATGCGGCCTTCGTGCGGCCGCAGCGGGTCGGCAGGCCGGCGCCGGTGAAGGTTTCCTATAGGCCGGGCAATGGCGGCCCGTTCCTGGGTCATTCGCCCTGGATTTGCGGGCCGAGCGGTTTCGGCCAGCGCGCCAGCTGCCGTTCGCGTTACTAGAATCAAACCCAAAAGTGGCGGCGCGATTTGACTGAAGAGTCGGCCGCTCTGGTCTTCGCCGGGGGGCGAAAGTCGAGGGCGGGAGGTTGGCGCATGCGTTGCGCCTTGCCTCTTGCCCTCGACCGCCATTCTTGGCGACACCAGTCGACGAACCTTGCCAGCCCTTCCTCGGTCGGCACCTTCCTGGCAGCCGGCTGAGCCGGTCATCACAATCGGCATGGAACCTCCAGGGTGTTCCGATCAGGTCACGATGGCCGGCTAGGGCGTTGCCAGCCGTCATTGTCACCGGAAGCCGGCTGCGGCCGCGCGACATAGGCCGATGCTCCATTCGCCTCGTGATAGACACGTGCCAGCATTTCCGCCAGGACGCCCGACGTCACCATCTGCACCCCGGCGATGAGCAGGAAGAAGCCGGTGAACAGCATCGGGCGTGTTCCGATGTCCTCCGCGAAAAGCAACTTGAGGCAAAGCAGGTAGGCGAGGATGAGCGAACCCAGCGCGCCAAGCACAATGCCGATGCCGCCGAAGAAATGCCCGGGCCGTGTGCGATAGCGCATGAAGAAATACATGAACACCAGATCGAGCACGACCCTGAAGGTGCGCGAAATGCCGTATTTGGACTGGCCGTGGATGCGGGCATGATGCGTCACCACCTCCTGCGCGATGCGTCTGGGGGTCGTCACCGTGGCCAGCCAGGCCGGGATGAAGCGGTGCATCTCACCATAGAGCTTGACGCTGCGGATCACGTTGCCGCGATAGACCTTGAGGCTGCAGCCATAGTCCTTGAGGCGCACGCCGGTGACACGCGCGATCAGTGCGTTGGCGATGCGCGAGGGCAGTCTGCGCATGAAAAAACCTTCCTGGCGGTCCTTGCGCCAGCCGACCACCAGGTCGAGATCCTCGCTCAGCAGGCGGTAGACCATGCGCGGGATGTCGAAGGGATCATTTTGCAGGTCGCCGTCGATCGTGGCGATGACGTCGCCGCGCGCCGCGTCGATGCCGGCCTGCATCGCGGCGGTCTGCTTGTAGTTGCGCACCAACTCGACCGCATGCACATGCGGGCCGTAATGCATTGCCAGGCGCCTGATCTCGCTCACCGTCGCGTCGGTGCTGCCGTCATCGACCAGCACGACCTCCCACGGCTGGTCGTAGCGCTCCATCGCCTGGTGAATCCGTGCCAGCAACGGCTCGACGTTGTCGGCCTCGTTGTACATGGGTACGACGATGGACAGCGTATGGTCCGGCATTACCGCGCCGTCAGGCAGTCCCGAAGCTGGGATGGGCAATACGTTCATTGGGATGGCTTCCTTGCAGGTCCGACAGCCGGGTTCCCCGGCAGCGTCGATTTCGAGGGAAACAGCCAGGCGATCGCGCCCGTAGCGATAGCCGAGCAGAAGATGAACAGGTGCAGCGCCAGGGCCGCCTGCAGGCCGCTCTTCATCGCGATTCCGGATGTGAGCAGCGCCGCCGCCGCACCCGCTTCATAGGTGCCGAAGCCGGCGACGCCTTGCACTGGCAATATGGCGGCGCCTTCGGCTCCGACGACGCCGGGAAAGGCGGTGGTGAAAGATGTCCCCAATATCAGCGCCAGCAGCCATCCCTGCACGGTGAGCTTCAGCGACCAGTTGGCGATCGTCCACCACCAGCCGTAGCGGGAGCGCCCGGTCGCCTCGGTGAAGGTGTCGCGAAGCAGGCCGAGCTTGGCCACGATCCTGCCGCGCCCGGCCCAGTCATGCGGCGCGCGCGCCCAGCGCGGCAGGTACCAGGCCGCGGCGATCAAGGCGGCCACGCCAGCAATCCTTATCGCCGGATGCAGGCCGGGCCACACCGCCAGGGCCAGCACGCCGACGACGAAGGCATCCTGCAGCCTGAACCACAGCAGCGAGGCGCTGGCACGCATGATCGGTACGCCGAAGACCTGGCGCAGGAGGAGCGGAAAGGCTGTCTCGCCGCCACGGAAAGGGACGACGTTGATCATCGCATTGTGGATCAGGATAATGCGCAGGCAGGCGCCGAAGCGGCCATGCACTTCGTCGCGGAACTCGTCGCAGACGCGCAGCGCACGCAAGACATAGGTGACGAAAAACGCGATCGTCGCCACCGCGAACGTGCCGGGCGTGATGCGGTCGAAGGCGTCGCCGACCATGCGCCAGCGCGAGTCGCTGGCCAGCCAGGCCAGCAGGGCCAACGTCACGACTATCGAGATTGCCCGTTTCAACCAATTCTCCGCCGGTTTTCACCGCCGAGTTCCAGCGGCGGCATCGCGTGGCGCCCGAATATCCCTGGCGTCATCGGGGATCGGTTTGCCTGGCCCACCGCCTTGCCCGCCTTCCGCGGGCGAATGCGGGGCCGCTGACACGTCGGGACCATATCCTGTCCGAGGCCCGCGGCCCCAGACTGTCGCGGCTCTCATGGACGGGTGATCCTATAGACCAGCAAATCATCCGAATCCACAAGCTTGGTTGCGGTCTTGTCCAGATAGTCGATGACCCCGTCATGATGCTCGACGAACAACCGGTCCTGTTTGTCGGCTGCGTTCTTGGCCGTGCCGAACAGGTCCGCGCCTTGCGCGCGCAACTCCTCGAGCTGCGCGATCGCGGTAGCGTCGTCGGCGACGAATTTCGACCATTCGACATCGCCTCCGCCAGGCGGGAACACCCAGCCGCGCGCCCTGCTGTAGTAGACGGCGACGGGATCGCCGGCCTCGGGCGCGATAGCGACGACGAGGTCGCCCGGGCGCGCCAACCGCGCCAATTCCTCGCCAAGCAGCTTGCCTTTCATGGCGATCGGCGTCTTCATTGTCCTGACGAGGGGAAAGGTCGACCACACGAGTGCGATGGCCGCGATGCAGATCGAGCGCAGTACGACCGCCGGCGACAGAACGGTTCCCGATGCAAGCGCTGCCAGGAGAAGCGCGCCGCGGCCGCAGAACATCGCGAACGGCACATGGAAAATGTGGTAGTTCCAGGGATTGCTGGTGATCTCGCGCGCCGCCGCCAGGTAGACGGCCATGGCCGCGGCCAGCCAAACATAGGGAATGGCCGAAAGGGTGCGTCGCCTCGGGTCTTCGGCGGGTCTGGGCGGCATCCAGAAGCCGATCGCGATCAGCACCATGAACGGATAGCCGTAGAACCACCAGACCGACGTGTTCCATACGGATTTGAAGTAGAAGCTGTTCCTGAAGAATGTCCAGAAGCCGGAATCCCAGATATAGCCGCTGCCGGCGACATGAAACGGCGGATAGCTGCGGCCGAGATAGATCGCCCAGCTGAAATAGGCGCCGATGATGGCCAGGCTCAAAAGCCCCGACAGGAAGACCCTGGTCGCCTGCTTCCACTTCTTCTCCAGCATCCAGCAGACCATCAGGTAGAAGATGACGGCGCCGGCGGCGAGGCCTGGCGGCTTCGACAGCACGCCGAGCGAGAAGCTGGCCGTGGCGAGCGGCAACAGCCAGCCGCTGCCGCCGGCCCAGTATTTCGCGAAAAGCCAGACGCCGAGCGTCACCAGGGCCAGCATCGCGGGGTCGGGAAGAAACGAACTGTCGATCATGATCGCCGCCGGCATCAGCGCGTAGGCAAGTGCCGCGGCGTGGGCGTGCGTCTCGCCCCAGAACAGCGCCGTTAGTCTGTGTAGCGAAAACACCGTCACCAGACCGAAGAAGGCCGCAACCATGCGGCCGAACCAGTCGTGCCAGCCGAAGAGTTGGTAGAGCAGGGCGGTCAGATAGCTGACGATCTGGAACTCGCGGCCCTGATAACTCGGCCCGGGCCCGGTCCAGCTGACCTCGGGGAAGAAGATGTTCCAGCTGTGCTGCTGGAAATTGTCGGCCATCATTGCCGTGCTCGTCTCGCGCCAGCTGAAGGCGTCGACCAGCGGCAAGGTTATGTTGTGGAACCTGAACACGACCGCAATGAACAGGATCCCCAGCAAGATCGCCGTGTTGGGGCTCAGGTAGTCGCGAGCAGCCGTATCCGAGCCGGCCGACTGCCGCAGGTATTGCTGAACTTCGGCCTGATCCAATTCCGGGTCGTCCGTCATTTGAAACCGCGTCCTCTCTGATGTCCGCGGATTTTGTTTTTGCGCGCGATTGTCAAAGGTGCGGCAGTATACGACGCAATCCCTAATTTTGACGACAGCGGCTATGCGTGTCTCGAATAGTTGTTGTCGTCGGCTTCGCGAACGTTGACATCGCGGTTCTCGCGGCTGTTAAATAGTTCGCATGGCTGTCGCGCCGATAGCGCCGCCGTGGGTCAAGCAGACATGCGAATGCCAATTGTGCAGATAGCTCCGACCAGATCGCCGCCGCCTTGTGTCGACCGTCGGCGACACAAGGAACGTCGTCGGTTCGCAAGTTGCGCGCAGCTACTGTTTCTCCTGGCCCTCTTCGGCCAGACGGCCCTTTCGGGAACGGCGCACGCGGCTGCCGCCAAGGACAGCGCACCCGCGCAAGCGAATAGCGCAACTGTTCCGACAGCCTACGAACTGCAGCTTCTATATGCCGACCGCACATGGGTATGGAAGAACGGAGCGGCCTATTTCGCGCAGGGCGATCGGCACCTCAAGGCCTGGACATCCGGGCAGGACACGGCATCTGTCGCGGAGGGCAGATGGCTGGTGACCAGCGGCGGCAAGATGTGCATGGAGCTCGCCTGGCGGTCGAAGGGCTACACCGGCAAGCAGCATCGCACCTGCTACAGCCACCGGATCCAGGGCGGGAACATCGAGAAACGCAAGGATCCGGATGGGGAATGGTACAGTTTTAGGCGATCGCCCGAGGGTCTTTCCGACGAAGACCGGAAGTTCGAAACAGGCGACACGAAGGGCGCGCGGTTCGAAGAGGCGCGCAAGCTGGTCGATTCCAAGAATTAGGCCGTGTCCAGCCGCGCTGAGACACGGCCGGACCCGCCCCGGAGGCTCCCCCAGTCTTGATCCCTGGTGGTACCGTTCAGCATGGCCGGCAAGAGCCATGACGCCAATGACTCTCGCAACCCGCTTCCGACCCATCCAGACGGCTCATGCCGGAGTGCCTGTCAAGGAACTGGCGAATCGCTTATGGTGAAGCATCACGCGGTTCGGCGGGTGCGGTCGGCACGCCGACCGCCGCTTGATATCATTCAAATCGTATATGACAGAACGACAAGATGGTGGGGCCTACCATACGGTTTTGATGAAATTTAATAATTAGTGATGTCTAATGTTCAGGTGTGATGTGCGAAGGGTCACTCATACGGCGTGAAAGCGGCGAAGGCATAGGTATGTCGCGACGCGCTCTTGGATTACACTTGATAGCAAGGGACAAATGATGAACAATTCGGCAATGGGCGCGTTTCGCCCAAGCAAAAATATCGTATCTATTGTTACGGCTGCAGTGATGAGCTTTATGGTTGCGGGTTGCCAGGGGATGGATGCGACCGAAACCAATTCGGTTCTCATCAAGCCTGTGGTCCATGCGGTCCGCAGCGAGCCCGCGGTCCAGCCGGTCCAAGCTGGATACTTCGTACGTTCGCTCAGAGCCGAGCCTCAGATCCTGATGACCAGCACAGTTCGAACGACCGAAAGAGATTACGCCTTTGCATCGCCGATCAAAGTCCGCACGCCGGCGCCGGTGAAGGTCTCTTTCAATCCGGGCAGTGGCGGCAGGTTCCTGAGCGGTTCGCCTTATATCTGCAGCCCTAGCGGGTTTGGCCAACGCGCGAGCTGCCGCCCCCGCTATCTCTGATCTATCGAGCCGCGGCCGAAGCTGCCGCCTTGATCGGCGGCAGCTTCATCGGCTTTGTCTCCAGCCCAAAAAATGGGGCAGCCGTTCTGACGATCGTGTCGATGTCGGAGAGCTCCGGCACGAAGCCGAGATGTTCGCGTGCGCTTCCCGGATCGGCGTAAAGCTCCGCCGGATCTCCCGGGCGCCGGTTCCTGAAGACGGCCGGGACGGATCTTGACGTCATACGGCCGACCGCCTGGACAATCTCCTTGATGGATACGCCCCGCCCTGTGCCGAGGTTGACCGCCAGGCTTTGTCCGCCGCCCTCAAGATAAATAAGGGCCTTCAGATGGGCGCGGGCCAGATCGCTGACGTGGATATAATCGCGTATGCAGGTGCCGTCCGACGTGTCGTAGTCCGTGCCGAAAACCTCGATCTCATCGATGATGCCTGATGCGGCCATGAGCACTCTGGGAACAAGGTGCGTTTCCGGCGAATGCCACTCACCAAGTTCGCCGTCGGGATCGGCGCCGCAAGCGTTGAAATAGCGCAGGATCACGAATTTCATTCCGTATGCGGACGCATAGTCGGAGATGATCTGTTCGCCCATCAGCTTGGTGCGCCCGTAAGGGCTGATCGGATTTTGCGCGGAGGTCTCGCGAACGGGCAACGCTTCCGGCACGCCGTAGGTTGCGCAGCTGCTGGAGAAGATGATGTTCTCGATTGAGTTCGCACGCGCCGCATCGAGCACCGCGATGGTGCCTGTCACGTTGGTCGAATAGTATTCGGCCGGCTGGTGAACGGATTCTCCGACATAGGCCAGCGCCGCAAAGTGGATGACCGCCGTCGGTTGATATGTCTTCATCGCGGCCCGCAGCGCGGTCTGGCTGCGGATGTCGCCGACGACAAGCGGACCCCAGGCGACGGATTTCTTGTTGCCGCGGCTCAGATTGTCGAAAACCACCGGCAAATAGCCGGCGGCGGCCAGCAGCTTGCAGGTGTGGCTGCCGATGAAGCCGGCCCCACCTGTCACCAGGATTGCCGCACGGGTCATGAAGCCGTGGCTCCTTTGGCCAGCTGGCTTCCGTAAAGCAGGGTATCAAAATACTCGACGGTACGTGCGAGCCCCTGGCGCAGGCCGACTTTCGGCTCCCAGCCGAGATTGGCCCTGGCAAAGGAAATGTCCGGCTTGCGCTGTCTGGGATCGTCGATCGGCAGTGGCCGATGCACGATCTTCGATTGGGAGTTGGTGTAATCAATGACCAGTGTCGCCAATTCCATGATGGTGAATTCGCTGGGGTTGCCGAGGTTGACCGGGTGCGTGGGCGCACTCGGCGTATTCATCAGCCGGACAAAGCCCTCGATCAGGTCATCGGCATAGCAGAACGAACGGGTCTGCAGGCCGTGGCCATAGACGGTCAGGTCTTTGCCCTGCAGCGCCTGGACGATGAAGTTCGAAACCACGCGCCCGTCATCGGGCTGCATGCGGCGGCCGTAGGTGTTGAAAATGCGCGCGACGCGGATATCGAGGCCATACGTTCTCGAATAGTCGAAGAACAGGGTTTCGGCCGAGCGCTTGCCTTCGTCGTAGCAGGACCGCGGTCCGTGCGTATTGACGTTGCCGAAGTAGCTCTCGGGCTGTGGGTGCACAAAGGGGTCGCCATAGATTTCCGAGGTCGAGGCCTGGAATATCTTGGCATTGTTCTGGCGCGCGAGCTCCAGAAGGTTCAGCGAACCAAGCACGCTCGTCTTGAAGGTATGAATCGGGTCTGCCTGGTAGTGCGGCGGAGAGGCTGGGCAGGCGAGATTGTAGATCTCATCGAACTGAAGACCCGAAGGCAGTGTATCAACGATATCGTGCTCGATACACATGAATCTCGGATTACGCAGAAGGGTATTGAGATTGTATCTCTTGCCGGTGTGGAAATTGTCCAGCGCGACGACGTCGTATCCGTCCCGCAAAAGGCGTTCGCATAAATGCGATCCTAGAAATCCAGCACCTCCGGCGACCAGGGCGCGGCTTCGTTTTTGGTTGGCGCCCCTTTGGCTGCCGGATTCCAGTTTCAGAACCTTGATGAGCTTACTCATGCTTTCCCCGCACGCATCGCACACGCTATCGCCAGCCGGACAAAGCATTGCCCAGCCACTTCCATGAGAACGCGGCAAACCTCCGCATCCGCGGAATCGCCATCGCTGATGTGCTTTAATTGTCCTTTGGGGTTCGCGAAGCTGGTGCCGCTACACGATCTATGTGCCGCCGCTCAGCATTCTCCGTGCCCCGAAATCGCGATCACACGTCTGGTGCCATCATCGTCGATTGCTCGCCCAAATTGCACATCCCAACGCATCAAAAATATACCTGTGGAAATTATAGTCAACTAAATTAGCAATTCCTTAATCATATCTGTTTACGAATGGTTAATCATAAAGCCGATGTCGGCTTCTCCAGGCCGAGCCATAGGCGTCCAAGGACGATTCTCTTTGTGAATCAGCGTATTGGCTCGACCATCGCAAATTAGATGGTCGGACGAGGCATGCTCGTTTTAAGGCCGACTCAGAGCTTGGCAGCGAGGGATTCCAAAAAAGAACCGGTGAGACAATCTTCGGCGCGCGCCCGAGCCAGTGGTCCCATCTTGCCAGAAAGTGTCCACGCGCATTCATTTCATTGGAGAATGCCGGTCATTATCGCAATTGCGTTTGAGCGCATAGGTAGAACCTTGTCTGCCTTGTTGTGCGGCCATGCCGCCGATCTGGTTGCTGCCCCGTGTGATCCGCTTCTGGGGTCTTCTCGGTCGCCCGCTCCAGCGGCCGGAAAGCCGCGGCATCTGGCCATCGCCTTTTGATCGTCGGGGCGCTATTGGCAAGGTCACGATAGCCTGTGGTGATGTGAATGCGCTTTCTGTTTGTCCTGATCCTGCTCGCCGGCACCGGCATCGGTGTCATCTATCCCTGGGCGATGAGCAATTTCTCCGGTCATGAGATCGGCACCTGGCGGGTCTATGAGCAGGGCCGCTTCAAGCCGCGGACGGTGCCGCTCGGCAGCCGCGACGCGCCGGTGCGGGTGCTGGTCGACCTGACCGCAAGAGCCGAACGCATCGTCTCGCAGCAGCGCACCGTGCTGACGCTGACCGCCGCCAGCAGTGGCCGCACGGTGCTCGCCTCGACGCTCCAGTTCAACCATTCCGACAATCCGCGCCAGGCCAGCCCCCAGCTGCCAGACAAGATCTTTCGCGACGAGGCCGGCGTGATCGAGACCATCAGCCCAGGCCCTTATATCTTCACCGTTGGACCGGGTGATGCCGACGACATACCGATGCGAGCGGTCGATCTCATTTTGCGCTCCGGTGTCGGCGAGATCGACAGCCGTGCGCGGCCGATCGGCTTCTCGCTGGTGGCGGTCGGCTTGATCGGGTTTTTGCTGACTTTGCGCACTCGCGGCGGCCGGCCGGAAAATCCGAACTCGCAGCCGCCACCGCCGCGCTGGGGCAGGGGCTGATGCAAGTCGCCCAAAGTGTGCAGCGGTTTTGGGACAACGACATGCATAACGGTACCGAACCATGAACTACCGCCATGCCTATCACGCCGGGAATTTTGCCGACGTCGTCAAGCATGTCGTGCTGACGCGATTGCTCGAGTATCTGAAGCAGAAGGACAAGGCGTTTCGGGTCATCGACACCCATGCCGGCATCGGCCGCTACGATCTGTCGTCGGTCGAAGCGCAGAGGACCGGTGAGTGGCAAGGCGGCATCGGCAGGCTGATCGATGCCCCGTTTGCCGCACCGGTGGCGGCACTGCTTGCGCCTTATCTGGAGACGGTGCGGTCGCTCAACCCCGAGGGTGGCATCCAGAAATATCCGGGATCGCCGCTGATCGTGCGTCACCTCATGCGCAAGCAGGACCGGCTGACGGCGATCGAGCTTCACCCCAAGGATGTCGCGAAGCTGAGGACGCTCTTTGCCGGTGATTTCCAGGCCCGGATCATCGAACTCGATGGCTGGCTGGCGCTCGGCGCGCATCTGCCGCCGAAGGAAAAGCGCGGCCTGGTTCTCATCGACCCGCCATTCGAGGAGGCGGGTGAGTTCGAGCGCCTCGTTGACGGGCTCATGAGGGCGCACAAGCGGTGGCCCGGCGGCATCTATGCGCTGTGGTATCCGGTCAAGGACCGCAAGGCGATCATCGCCTTCCGCAAGGCGCTGAAGCAATCCGGTATCCCGAAGCTGCTCGACATAGAATTCGAGATCAGGCCGGCCTCTTCGGAGCCCAGCCTCGACGGCAGCGGCCTGCTGGTGGTCAACCCGCCATTCACGCTGGAGGGCGAGCTGCGGACGCTGCTGCCGGCTTTGCACGGATTGCTTGCGGTGGGGAGGCCGGCGCACTGGTCGCTGGAATGGCTGGCAGGCGAGCAGGCTTGACGGTGAAGGGCTTCAGATCTCGCCATTCGGGGCCAGGTGCGAAAATGCCCGCGTTCCGGCAGGGTTGGGAAGGCGGGCTCCTTAACAACCCGGGCTCGCGCTAATCCGGCTTTGGCCAACGCGGTTTCAACCTGGGAAACCATTGTTTCCGCAACCGCTTGACCGCCGCCAAGCGAATCCGCACAGTGCGCGCAATCGACCTTGAGAGGCTGTCATGACTCGCTTCGCCAAATCCGCACTTGCTGTCCTGATTTCGCTCTGCACACCGCTGGCCGCGCCTCTCGGTGTCACCCAGGCCGTGCAGGCGGCCGACCTTGGCGTCTATTCCGACGACGATGGCGGCATCTGCGGCGAAGCCTGGGTGCTGAACAAGATCACCAGCCGCTTCTCCTACCAGGTGCACCACGTGCCGCATCTGCCGGATGTGCGGATCACCGATTTCCAGCGCATCCACCAGCACCGCTATCTGCCGGCCAACGATACCTGGCCGATCGGTCGCCGCTACTGCGGCGCCACCGTCAGTCTCTCCGACGGCCGTGACCGCACCATCTGGTATCTGATCGAGGAAGGCCAGGGTTTCGCCTCGATCGGCGACAATGTCGAATTCTGCGTCTCGGGCTTCGACCGCTGGATGGTTTACAACGGCCGCTGCCGCGTCCTGCGCTGAACGCGGGGTTTTCTGTTTCCAATCACTTTTCGCGCCCGCGGCCCGATCGGCCGCGGGCGTTTTTCCGTGCTGTGTTGACAGAAGATGCGATCCGCCGCATTTCTATGAGACAGACCTGTCTCATCACTGGTAAGCGTCATGACGTCATCGCCTGCTTCCGACAAACGCCAGCACGTCATTGAAACCGCCTACGCGCTGTTCAAGCGCGCCGGCTTTCACGCCACTGGCATCGACCGGATCATCGCCGAAGCCGAGGTGGCCAAGATGACGATGTATCGGCACTTCCCGAGCAAGGACGAGTTGATCGTCGAGGTGCTCGACTACCGCGCCATGCGTTTCGACCGCCAGCTCGACCGGCTCGCCCAGGAGGGCATCACGCCAGAGCAGAAAATCGGAAAAATCTTCAGCTGGCATGAACGTTGGTTCCGCAGCTCGGATTTTCATGGTTGCCTGTTTGCACATGCGCTGGCCGAGTTCGGCGATCCGGGGCATCCGGTATTCAAGGCTGTCGCCAGGCAGAAGAACGGCCTCAAGCGGCGCATGCGGTCGATCCTCGAGGAGGTAATGCCGCGCGGCCGCGCCGAGAGTGTGGCGGCGACACTGCTGATGCTGATCGAAGGGGCGACCTTGCTGGCGCAGATGGGGCAGGCGGACACCGCCATTCGCGACGCCCGCAAGGCGGCCCTGAGCTTCGTCGCCGCTTCGCGCGGGTCGCAATGAGCCCGCTGGTCATCGGGCTCGCGCTGTTTGCCGCGATCCTGCACGCAACCTGGAACGCCTTCCTGCGAACTGGGGCCGACAGGTTGTGGACCGTCACCGTCATGAGCTTCTCCAGCACGGCGCTCGCCATTCCCTTCGTCATCTTCCATGCCCTTCCGGCCGCGCAGGCCTGGTTCTATATCGTGCTCTCGGCCTGCCTTCAGGTCGGCTACAGCTTCTTTCTGGTGGCCGCCTACAGATATGGCGAGCTGGGACAGGTCTATCCGATCGTTCGCGGCAGCGTGCCGCTGCTTGTCACGCTCGGCGGATTTTTCCTGGCCAGCCAGCAGCTCACCATGCCGCAAACAGTCGGCGTCGCGCTGGTCGCCGGCGGCATCATGGGCCTTTCACTCGGAAGGGGCAGGGCCGCCACGACATCGATCCTCTATGCGCTGGCAACGGGCGCGATCATCGCCGCCTATGCGACAGTCGATGCGATCGGCGTTCGCGCGGCGGGAAATGCCGGCGCCTATACCGCCTGGGTCCTGCTGATCTACGGCACCTTGCTATCGGCGACCTTCGTCGCCTGCCGTGGCCGCCTTACTGTCGACCCGCGGGCACCGGAAACCTGGAAGGCGCTGGGCGGCGGCCTGTTCGCACTTCTGGCCTATGGCGTCGTGGTCGCGGCCTTCGCGCTCGGGCCGGCCGGCCCGATCACCGCGATCCGCGAAACCAGCGTCGTCTTCGCGGCCTTCATCGGGCGTCTGTTCCTCGGCGAGATGCTGACGCCGCGGCGGGTCGGCGCCTGTGCCATTGTCGCGCTCGGCGCCATCTGTCTTGGCTATCAGCCGTGAGGAAAATCCGCATCGCGACGATCCTGAATTTTCCTGATGTCGCCGACAGGCAAACTGGCTAATCAGAACGCCCGAGAGCAACAGTCGCTTTCGGGGTCTTAATGGACCTTGCCACCATCCTTGCTTTCGCTACTGCCTTCTTCGTCTTCGCTGCCAGCCCCGGACCGGACAACATGACAATCGTCGCGCGCACCATCTCCAGCGGCGCCGCCTCGGGTATCGCCTATGGTGCACGCACGGTTGGCGTTCTCATCTTCCTGATCCTCGCTGCCTTTGGCCTGTCGATCATCGCGGCGAAGATGGCGATCGTCATGACGGTGCTTCGTTAAGGAGGAGCGGCTTATCTGATCTGGATGGGCATCAGGCTTGTGGACCGCCGTGCCCGTCGTGCGGAACTGCAACCCGTCTCCGGACGACGCAGGCTGCTGACGATTTTTGCCACGGCATCGCGCTCAATCTTGGCAATCCGAAAATGCCGCTGTTCTACGTGGCACCGCTGCTCAACGTGGTCGGCGCATCGCTCAACGCGGATCATCTCGGTGTATTGATAATGATAGTCCTGGCCGTCGAGGTCGTGGTGATCGGCGGCCATGTCATCCTCGCCGGTCGCGCCCGCTCCCTGTTGCACACGCCGAAGATCATGCGTCGGGTGAACCGCGCGGCGGGCGGTGTGAATGATCGGCGCCGGCGTCGCCGTGGTCGCACGCGCTGAGAGATACGTGCGATCGCCACGCTATCTTCCGCGCGGCGCTGCCTCGGCCCGATCGAGAATTTTGCGCAAGAACGCGGCGTGGCCGCGGAACGCGCGCCGTCCGCTCGTCGTCGCCCTGATGCGCGTTTGCGGCCGGCGCCCGACGAACAGTTTTTCGATATCGACATAGCCGGCCCTGGCCAGCGTATCGAGATGCGCGCCGAGATTGCCGTCGGTGACGTCCATGATGGCCTTCAACTGGCTGAAGTCCAGCGTTTCTCGCCTTTCCAGCATATTCAGGGCGGCCATGATCCTGAGCCGAGTGCTCTGGTGGATGATTTCGTCGGCACTCATCGGTCAGCTTCGATGCGGCGTCGCCGGAGACCTCCAACGACGCTGCCGCCATGAGGCGCCGTCTCGGCAATCTCGAACAGTGACACCGCCGCTCGCTCCTGCGTGATCGACATTGAAGCACTCTCCTTTTCCTCTTGCAGAATACTCTGCGATGTAGAGTAGTCTGTCAATTCACGAACAGGCCGGGTGATGGGATCGTGCTTGACAAGGTCAAGCAGCGATCGGTCATCTCATTGAAGTGTAGATCGCCAGCTCGCACGAGATGATCGCGCCGTTAAAGCAGCAGGTTATGATGTCAGCAGCCGGAGATCGATGCGCAAAGCTGGCGGCTGATCTTCACAGCTTCGCCGTCGCAGGGTGTGGAGGATGTCAGCCGCACACTCTAGGCAGTGATCGAAGATCAGCAGCGGATTTTTACGATGGTCAGCGCGATCGTGTGCCATTCGTAACCAAAACTTAAGCTGCGAAAATCAGTCTATTGCTTCGCTGGCTAGCAAGCCGCGAGTCAGATATGCATGAGCGCGCCAGGTCATTACGACCGTCGGCACAACGGAAGGGGCATCGCATGGCTAAGCAGTCATCCAAAGCGCCGGCGTCCAAGGCACCGGCAAAGAAAGCACCCGCAAAAGCAGCGACGGCGAAGGTCGCGGCTGCAGTGAAGAAAGCAGCACCTGCTGCCAAGCCGAAGGCCGCGGCGGCCAAGGCAAAAGCAGCGCCGGCCAAGAAGCCGGCGGCAAAGGCAGCGGCAAAACCGGCAGTGAAGAAGGCAGCACCTGCCAAGGCAGCGGCAAAGCCGGCTGCGAAGGCGGCACCGGCCAAGAAGCCGGCCGCGAAGGCTGCGGCAAAACCCGCGGTGAAGAAGGCAGCAGCACCTGCCAAGAAGCCGGCTGCGAAGGCTGCACCTGCCAAGAAACCGGCAGCGAAGGCTGCGCCGGCAAAGAAGGCGGCGGCAGCGAAGTCTTCAGCCCCGGTGAAGAAAGCGGCACCCGCGGCCAAGCCGAAGGCAGCACCCGCGAAGTCCGGCAAGAAGTAATCGCGTCCTCCCTCGCCGGGGGCAGTGTCGAAACAGTCAAGGGCGGTGCCTGACAGGCGCCCCGCTCGTTGCTTCGGCATTCGGAAGGCGAGAACAGAGGCGGACGGAGGATATCTTTTCGCAGCTCCCAGGACTTCGCCATAGGGCGAAGTCCGGTGGGGTTTTTTTGTATCATCGATGGCGGATCAAATGTCGGCGTGAGGCTTTTCAGTCTTGGTTGTTGACCGGCTGATCCGCCTGCCGTCATCTTCTGCCCCCGTACGGAATTCCGGTCGGCTGCCTGGGTGATGAAGTGACTTTGGATCTCACGATTCGCAGAGCGGACGAGGACGGCGCGGAAGCCGTGAGCCACGTAATCCCAGCAGTTCTGCGACAGTCCAATGACTTGCCCGTGGCTCGCTGGCGGCCGGGTTTTCCGTTTCTGGCCATTGCTCCATCGCGCCCGATCGGTCAACACTGCCCGCCTGCAAAACAGGAAACCGATCCATGCCGAAGCTGCTCTACGCGTCGTCTTCTCCCTACAGTTCCAAGGTACGGATGGCGGCAGCCTATGCCGGCATCGCGGTCGATCTGGTGCCGATCAAGACCGACGAGAAGCCAGCCGACTTGATGACCGCCAACCCACTCGGCAAGATCCCGGTTCTGGTGCTCGATGACGGCCGCTCCATCCATGACAGCCGCGCCATTACCCAGCACCTCAACCGTTTGTCGAAGAACGCGTTGTTTCCGCGCAATCCCGACAAGCGGCTCGAGGCGGAAGTGCTGGAGGCGTTGGCGGACGGCATTTGCGACTGTGCGCTGTCGATGGTCTATGAACGGCGCACGCGGCCTGAGGAGATGGTCTACCAGCCCTGGCTCGACCGCCAATGGGGAAAGATCACGGCGGCACTCGATCTGCTCAACGCCAACCCGCGGAAGCTGCCGAAGAAGATCACTGCCGGCCAGATGGCGTTGCGCGCCTGCCTTGGCTATCTCTCATTGCGCTTTGCCGGAAAATGGGAGAAGGGCCGCGCCCGGCTGACGCGCTGGGCGGCACGCTTCGACGAGAAATTTCCAGAACTGAAGCCCTGCATTCCCGGGTGATCCACTTGATCACCCGGGTGATCCATTTGATCACCCCGATCTCCCGGGTGATCGATTCGATCTCCCGCGTGATCATCCGGACACAAAAAAAGCCGGGCGCGAGGCCCGGCTTTTTCGTGTCGTGGCTTGAACGACTTAGAACTTCATACCGACGCCGAAGGTGACGCGGTTGTCGGTGGCCTTGACCTTGCCGATACCATCGAAGCTCTTGCTGCCGAAGTCGGTGTAGCGGTACTCGACGCGGCCGAAGACGTTGTCGGTCAGCTTGATGTCGGTACCGAGGCCGGCGGTCCAGCCGAGCATGGTTGCGGTGTCGCTGGCGTCAAGCACGGTGTCTTCCACCTTCAGGCTTCTGCCGGCGAGACCGCCGGTGCCATAGAGCAGGATTTCCGGGGTCACGGCATAGCCGAGACGGGCACGCAGCGAGCCTTCGAAGCCGGCCTTGGAGTTGATGCCGTTATCGTCACCCTTCACGCCGTTGTAGCCGAGTTCGGCTTCAGCACCGTAAACGAAGTTCTCCTGCTGCCACTGGTAGCCGCCGAAGACGCTGCCGACGAAACCCTTGGTATCGGTCTCAACGCCGAAATCCTTTTCCTTGGTACGGCCGCTGAAGCCGTAGCCAACGTTGAGACCGGCATAGGGACCCGCCCACGAAGCGACCGGAAGTTCGGCGATCGGCGCGGGTGCCGGCGGCTCTTCCTGGACGACGTCCGCGGCATAGGCGGTCCCGCTGAGGGCGAAGAGCCCGAGCGCCACGGCGAGCGGCCGTGCGAATTTGAGATTGGCTTGCATTGTTCTTTACTCCTTAAGCCACAGGACACAGGCTTTTTTCTCACGATCGCCATCAACCCGCCCCGGGGGGTGAAACGGATCTGGCGTTCGTCGGTTCCAAATGTCGTGTCAAAATGCGGCTGAAGCGAACCTGAACTTGGGTCATTCCCCGGCACGAATGAGGCAGAAACTTGACGTTGCATCTTCGCAACAGCGAAATGGCAGGAGCCGTCCCGTGCTGCGTCGCACACCGCTTGGTGCAAGGAGTCCAGCACCCTATATTCCGGTCGGGCGGCTCCGAGTCCAAGGCGAGTCGGGACGCCGAAAAGGCCGTTTCGCCACAATGCTGCCCAAGGTGCGAACGCCATTTAACGCATGCCGGGCCATATTTCGCCGGCACCGTTTTTCGGGCCGAAATTGAGGATTGACACGCTATGAGCAAAGTCACGGCCACGGCGCTGGTGACGGGTGGGGCCAAACGGATCGGCAGGGCAATCGTCGAGGATCTCGCCGCCCACGGTTTTGCCGTCGCCATCCATTGCAACCGTTCTCATGTCGAGGCCGATGCGTTGGCTGCCGCAATCATCGCCAGCGGTGGCCGCGCCGCCGTGGTTGCCGCCGACCTGACCGATATGGACGCCGTAGGCGACCTAGTCGGGCAGGCGCAAGCAGCGCTCGGACCGATCTCGCTGCTGGTCAACAATGCGTCGCTGTTCGTCGACGATTCGGTTCTGGATTTCGACTGGCTGGCCTGGGATCGGCACTTTGCCGTCCATGTGAAGGCACCGGCGCTGCTGGCGCAGAATTTCGCCTGGGCGTTGCCTAAGGAGCAGGAGGGCCTGATCGTCAACATCATCGACCAGCGCGTCTGGCGGCCGACGCCGCGCTACTTCTCCTATGCGCTGTCCAAGTCGACGCTGTGGACGGCCACGCGGACAATGGCGCAAGCGCTCGGTCCCCGCATTCGCGTCAACGCCATCGGTCCGGGGCCGACCTTGAAGAACACACGCCAGGACGACAGCGATTTTGCCGCCCAAGTCGATGGCTTGATCCTCAAGCGCGGCCCGGAATTGCCGGAATTCGGCGCCACAATCCGTTATCTCTGGGAAGCGCGCTCGGTCACCGGCCAGATGATCGCGCTCGATGGCGGCCAGCATCTTGCATGGCAGACGCCCGATGTGACAGGCATGACGGAATGAGTCCTTTGGATCACAAGAACAAGCCGCGCGGCGGCGCCGATGATCTGCCCCCCGATATCGACCTCGAGGACGAGGCGGTCGAAGAGATCGTCGAACCTGCGGGTCCCGATGTCGCCTTCACCGCCATCGACTGGACGCCGCATGCCGGCGACGCCGAAGGCATGGTCGGCGCCGAGGTGATCCAGACGCTGGTCAAGCGGCTGCCCAACGCGCCCGGCGTCTATCGCATGATGAACGCCTCCGGCGACGTGCTCTATGTCGGCAAGGCGCGCAGCCTGAAGAAGCGCGTCACCAGCTATGCGCAAGGCCGCTTCCACACCACCCGCATCGGCCGCATGGTGCGCGAGACATCGACGATGGAGTTCGTCGTCACCCGCACCGAGATTGAAGCGCTATTGCTCGAAGCCAATCTTATCAAGCGCTTGCGGCCACGCTTCAATGTTCTGATGCGCGACGACAAGTCGTTTCCCTATATTCTTTTGAGCGGCGATCATGTTTCGCCCGGCATCTACAAGCATCGCGGCGCACGCTCGCGCAAAGGCGACTATTTCGGCCCCTTCGCTTCGGCCGGCGCCGTCGGCCGCACCATCAACTCGCTCCAGCGTGCCTTTTTGCTCAGGAGTTGCACCAACTCCTTTTACGAGAACCGCACGCGGCCATGCCTGCTTTATCAGATCAAGCGCTGCGCCGGCCCCTGCACCGGAGAGATCTCGCATGAGGACTATGCCGTGCTGGTCGGCGAAGCGAGGGACTTTTTGTCCGGCCGCAGCCAGAAAGTGAAGACGGAAATCTCGGCCGCCATGCAGCAGGCGTCTGAAGCTCTCGATTTCGAGCGCGCCGCGATCTATCGCGATCGACTGGCCGCCCTGTCGCATGTGCAAAGTCACCAGGGCATCAATCCGGCGACCGTCGACGAGGCCGATGTCTTCGCCATCCATCAGGAAGGCGGCCAGGTCTGCATCCAGGTGTTCTTCTTCCGCACAGGCCAGAATTGGGGTAACCGCGCCTATTTCCCCAAGGCCGATCCGGCGCTGGAGGCGGCTGAGGTGTTGGGCTCGTTCCTGGCGCAGTTCTATGACGACAAGCCGACGCCGCGGAACATTCTTCTGTCGCATGGCGTCGAGGACCAGGAATTGCTGGCCGAGGCGCTCTCCACCCGCGCCGGCCGCAAGGTCGCGATCTCTGTGCCACAGCGCGGCGAGAAGAAGGATCTGACCGACAACGCGCTGCAGAATGCCCGCGAGGCACTGGGCAGGCGGCTTGCCGAAACCTCCACCCAGGGACGCCTGCTTGCCGGTTTCGCCGAAACCTTCGGCCTTGCCAAGCCGCCGGTGCGCATCGAAGTCTATGACAATTCGCACATCATGGGCACCAATGCGGTCGGCGCCATGGTGGTCGCCGGGCCGGAAGGTTTTGTGAAGAACCAGTACAGAAAATTCAACATTCGCTCGACCGAGATCACGCCTGGCGACGATTTCGGCATGATGCGCGAGGTGATGGAGCGGCGGTTTTCGCGGCTGCTCAAGGAACATGGCGATGTTGCCGTTGCCGACGCTGCGGGCGGGGCGGGCGATGATATCGAAGACGATAGTTCCGGCAACTTCCCGGCCTGGCCCGATGTCATCCTGATCGACGGCGGCCAAGGCCAAATGAGCGCGGTGCGCAAGATCCTCTCGGATCTCGGCATCGAGGACCGGGTGGTGGCGATCGGCATCGCCAAGGGCCAGGACCGCGATGCCGGCCGTGAGCGCTTCTTCGTCAGGGGCAAGGACTCGTTTTCGCTCCCCGTGCGCGATCCCGTGCTCTATTTCGTCCAGCGCCTGCGCGACGAGGTCCACCGTTTCGCCATCGGTTCGCACCGTGCGCGCCGCAAGAAGGAGATGGTCAAGAGCCCGCTCGACGAGATCAGCGGTATCGGTCCGGGCCGCAAACGAGCCCTACTGCTGGCCTTCGGCACCGCCAAAGCGGTCAGCCGCGCCGCCATCGAGGATCTGAGGAAAGTCGACGGCATTTCAGAGCGGGTGGCGAAACTGGTCTACAATCATTTCCACGAGAGCTGACAGCCAGGATGCTATTTTCATCTGGCCAATCGATTGTCGCCTGTTGACCCCCTACGTTGGCATCTGATTTGAGTAGGCAGGCAGAAAGAGTTTTCCCAGATATGGCCCAGCGCGCGTTCAACCTGCCCAACATGCTCACCTACGCCCGCATCGTCGCGGTGCCGCTGGTGGTGCTGTGCTTTTTTCTTGAAGGGCATTTGAAGTCGAGCGACTTCGCCCGCTGGTCGGCGCTGGTCATCTTCCTGCTCGCCTCGATCACCGATTATCTGGATGGCTACCTGGCGCGCGCCTGGCAGCAGACCTCCAACATCGGCAAGATGCTTGACCCGATCGCCGACAAGCTGCTGGTCGCCACCTGCCTGCTGCTGCTGGCCGCGGACACTGACCGTCATGCCGGCATCGCCGGATGGTCGCTATGGGCGGCGATCATCATCCTGTGCCGCGAAATCCTCGTCTCGGGCCTGCGTGAATATCTGGCGGCGCTCAAGGTCTCGGTGCCGGTGACGCAGCTGGCAAAATGGAAGACCGCCATCCAGATGGTCGCCATCGCCTTCCTGCTGGCCGGGCCGGCCGGCGACAAGATCTTCCCGCTGACCACCCAGACCGGGCTGGTGCTGCTGTGGATCGCGGCGTTGGTTACGCTCTACACCGGCTACGACTATTTCCGAGCCGGCCTCAAGCACATCATGGACGAGTGAGATGACGACCCGGCTCATCTATTTTGCCTGGGTGCGCGAACGCATCGGCATGCCTGAGGAAGACGTCGACTTGCCCGCTGACATCGAGACGGTCGCCGACCTCTTGCGCTGGCTGAAATCGCGCGGCGAGAGCTACGAGCACGCGCTGCAATATCCCGATGTGATCCGCGTCGCCATCAACCAGGAACATGTCGAACACCGTGAGAAGATCGCGGGCGCGCGCGAAATTGCGCTGTTTCCGCCGATGACCGGGGGCTGACATGAGCGCCGCGGTCGTACCTGTCGTGCGCATCCAGGCGCAGGATTTCGACGTCGCCGCCGAGATCGCCAGACTGACGGAAGGCCGCGCCGATATCGGCGCCGTCGTCACCTTCTCCGGCCTTTGCCGCGACGAGCAGGGCGCGCTCTCAGCGCTTGAACTCGAGCACTATCCCGGCATGGCCGAAGCAGAAATCGCCCGCATCGCTGCTGAGGCGGTCGAGCGCTGGCCGCTGCAGGGTCTCACCGCCATCCACCGCCACGGCAAGATCGCGCCCGGCGACAACATCGTGCTGGTAGTGGCCGCCTCGGCGCATCGCCAGGCGGCATTCGAGGCGGCGAATTTTCTCATGGACTATTTGAAATCGCGCGCGCCGTTCTGGAAGAAGGAGCATCGCGCCGACGGTTCCGAGGGCGGCTGGGTCGAGGCCAAGGAAGCCGACGACGAGGCGGTCGGCCGCTGGAAATCGTCCGACTAAAATACCGCCACAGCCATGTATTGACCGCAATCCTTTGGCCAATTAACTGCGGTTGGTCAGCCTGATTGGCCAGCCTGGGCAAGGGGAGATGGTCATGCTGGACAGGATCGCGGAGTTCTTCGTCTTCGGTTTCGTGCCTCTGGTCGTTGGCATATTGGCCGTGCCGGAACCGTCTGTTGCCGCCGAAAATTCCGTGAGAGGCGAGGTCATCTATCGCGAGCGCATCGCCTTGCCGCCTAGTGCCGTGCTCTCGGTCCAGCTTGCCGACGTGTCGCTGGCCGATGCACCGGCCAAAATCATCGGCAAGCAGACCGTCAAGCCGGCTGGCCAGGTGCCGATCAGCTTCGAGATTAAATTCGATCCCTCCGTCATCCGGTCGCGGATGACCTACGCTTTGCAAGCCCGCATTACCGTCGATGACAAGCTCCTGTTCATCTCCGATGTCCGCCATCAGGTCGATCCGCTGACCGACGTGCCGCAGACCATCGTGCTGAAGATGGTGACGCCGAGCGCCGAGCCGGCGGTTTCCGTCTTTGATCAGCTCTGGCTGGTCGATTATGTCGACGGCATCGGCGCCATCACCGCGCCGCAAGCGACGTTCAGGGTCAGCGAGGCTGGCAAGGCAGGCGGCAGCGGCCCCTGCAACACCTATTTCGCCACCGCCAAGATCGATGGCCAGACGATCGCGATCAGCGACATTGGCTCGACCTACAAGGCCTGCGCGCCCGAGGTGATGGCCGAGGAAAAGGCGCTGTTCGATGCATTGGCCAAGGCTGCGTCATACAATGTCGCTGCCGGCAAGCTCATCATTGCCGACAAGGATGGCCTCGAAATCCTGCGCTTCAGCGCCGCGAGCTAGCGCGTATTTCATTGCTAAAACTTTTTTCGGAATAATTCGGGCAAGAGAAGCGTTTCTCTCCCAGACATGGCGGGCAAGGCAAAGGGGATATTTCGGATATCCCTCGGTTGAAGCCGCCAGACCTGCTGCGGCTCGTTCTGGCTTAACTCAAAGGAGTCCAGAGATGAAAACGCACACGCTTATCCTTGCTGTCACAGGCGTATCGCTCCTTGCTCTTACCGGCCTTGCGTCGGCGGACGACCATTTGGTCAATGCCCTTGACCATGGTCTCAGCGCCGATGGCCACCCATTCCAGACCAACAAGGCCGGCCATAGCGGCGATCTCGCGCCTGGGCAGGGTAGTCCATTCGCGGGTGCCGATACCCAGACACCGGCCACCGATACGGAGGCAGCGAACGCCCATGCGAACGTGAAAGATCGCCAGCCGAAGTGACCAGAACCCGCCGTGGCGGCGGCGGGCCTCTCAATCCGTCGTTTGTTCGAATACGGCGCCATAGTGATAGGGCGGCACCTCGACCAGGTTGGCAAGCCTGAGGCCACCCGCCTCGGCGGCCGCCACGGTCTGTTCCGGCGACAGCCTCAATTCGGTCCTCGGTCCGCGAGGCTCGCCCTGGATCATCGTTGTTTCGCGTGGACGCTGGTGCCAGTTGACGATTGCGAAACGTCCGCCCGGACCGAGTGCCGCCCGCACCGCGCGCGCCAGACGCGGCCGGTCAGGAACGCCGTGAAAGGCGTTGGCCATGAAGATGAAATCGGCAGGCCGAGGCGTAAGCCTTGCAAGCTCATAGGCATCGCCTACGACAAAGTCGCAATTCGTCGCGCCGTCTTCGGCCAACCGATGTCTGGCTTCTTCGAGCAGATCGGCGTCGATATCGATGGCCACGACATGACGAGCCACCCTTGCGATCGGCAGCGTAAACCAGCCGTCGCCGCAGCACAGATCGATCACGTCCATGCCTGGCTTGATCCCCGTTGCCGAAACCACCGCGGCGGGGTTGGGCCACAGCGCCTCCCACCAGTCGCTGTTCGGCATCTCCGTGCCTTGGAAGAAACCCGGAATGGCACTGGTCATGCTGTGGTCCGCTCCATCGTCGGCATCCTAGCACATGCGGTTCGCACGCGGGCTGACTGTTCGGCCGAAAAAAAGGCCGGCGAAACGCCAGCCTTCTTTACGTGATCACGCTTTGGACTATCGGCTCAGCCGACGATCTCGGTATCCGAGAACCAGTACTTGATCTCTTCTGCCGCGGTCTCCGGCGCATCGGAGCCGTGCACCGAGTTTTCGCCGATCGACAGCGCATGCACCTTGCGGATCGTGCCTTCGGCGGCATTGGCCGGGTTGGTGGCGCCCATCACTTCGCGGTTCAGGGCAATGGCGTTCTCGCCTTCCAGCACCTGCACGACGGTCGGTGCCGACGACATGAATTCAACCAGTTCGCCGAAGAACGGGCGGTCCTTGTGCACGGCATAAAAGCCTTCCGCCTCACGGCGGCTCATCCAGACCCGGCGCGAGGCGATGACGCGCAGGCCGGCCTCTTCCAGCATCTTGGTGATGGCGCCGGTGAGGTTGCGCCGGGTTGCGTCCGGCTTGATCATGGAAAATGTGCGTTCGAGCGCCATGGGTCGTCCTTGTCTGAGAATGGAATTGAGGGTGGCGGGCTCTATACAAGCCGCCCGGCCCATTGCCAAGGGGCGAGGAGCGGTCCGCGAAGCGGACGGAGCCGCGGGCGAGATCGGATGGCTGCACAGCAACGCTTTGCTTGCTATAGTTACCTGTCGGCGCCGCGCTGAAGTCGGCCCGCATGGAGACAACATGATCATGGCAGACGATCGTCAGGAACGCATTCGCAACCGCGCGCATCAGATCTGGCTGCAAGAGGGACAGCCGGCTGGACACCATGAGCGCCATTGGCATCAGGCGGCGGCCGATGTCGACCAGGAGGATGCCGCGGGGAAGTCGGCAGCCAAAAAACCAACCAGGAAGGCAGCTGGCGCCACCAAGGCAAAAGCCGCCCCCAAGGAAGCAAAGGCCGCCACGAAAGCCAGCAAGCCAAAGAAGGCAGCGGCCAAGTAAGGCTTGGCTATCGCCTCGCGGCTGAGCTTTCTTGCAGGACATTGACGGCCCACGTACTGCCTTGCGGCAAGGACAGGCGATTCAACGTCACGCTGCCGCGGCCACCTTTCGTCCCAGCCCGCCATGCAGGTCGAGGCAGCGGGCGAACCATTGCGCCACCACGTCGCCGTCGTCGAGCAATTGGTAGGGCGAGGCTATGCGCGCCCATTGCAGCGCGCCGAAGACGATATAGTCGGCAAACAGCGGCGACGCACCGCCGATGAAAGGCTGATAGCCGAGCATTGAACGCAAGGGTTCCAGCGAGGCCCTGAAGTTGCCGAGGCCGGCCTCCCGGGCTGCCATCACGTCCTCCAGCCGCTTGCCGAAACGCTGCTCCCGGCTCTGGCGGAAATAGGCGGCGTTCTCCGCGTCCTGCATGGCATGCAGGTCGATGATCGCCGCAGTGGTCACATAGGGATGAATGGTCAGTTGCGACCAGCGTTCGATGAAGCGCGCCATCGCCTTGCCGCCTTCACCGCCAAACAGCGTCGGCCGGTCCGGATAGGCTTCATCGAGATAGAGCGCGATTGCGAAGGAATCCGAAACGACCGTCTCGCCGTCGCGGATCACCGGAACGGTTTTCGAAACGCCGCCCTCGACAGCGGGCACATCGAGAAAGCGCGTCGGCGCGGTTGCTGTGTCGAGCCCCTTGTGGGCAAGCGCCATCACCACCTTCCAGCAATGCGGGCTGAACGGACGTGTGGTGTCGCGTCCGACGAGGTCATAGAGCAGAATGGTCATTGGCGGCGGCCCTCTCGCGGGTTAGGTAGGCCTCCTTATCGACGCGAGCCGAGGGGAAGCCATGAGACAGCATTTCATGATGTTTGCGGCCTATAATCAATGGGCCAACAAACGCATCTATGATGCCGCCGCGGAGCTCGATGAAGAGGAATTCAACCGCAATGTCGGCGCCTTCTTCGGCTCGATGATGGGCACGCTCAACCACCTGCTGACAGCCGACCGCATCTGGTTGAAGCGCTTCACCGGCGAGGGCGACGCGCCGACGACGCTGGACGCCATCCTGCATCGGGGCTTGCCCGGTCTGCGGATGGCGCGTGAAGCCGAGGACAGGAGGATCATCGATTGGGTCGGCGGCCTCAATGACAAGGCTTTGACGGGCCGCTTCACCTACATGACAGTCTCGGACATGCGCACGGTCTCACAAAGGCTGGCGCCGGCGCTCGACCATGTCTTCAATCACCAGACTCATCATCGCGGCCAGGCACATACAATCCTGACCATCCTGGGACGGCCAAGCCTGGGGTTGGATCTGATGCTCTTCCAGCGCACCGAGGAAGGCAGGGCCTTCGCCTGATCCCGGCGATGTTTGGCGGTTGTGCCGGGGACCACGGTGGCCTTCAGGTTCCACAGCATACCATCCGCCGCCGCGCTCAGAAGCCCCGACGAATGGTCCTGCTGAAGCGGCACGAGCTCTACAATCACACCGACCAATGCGGGCTGTATGGATTGGGCGTCCATTAACCGATGGCTCTCAACTTGCTTCTTGCCGGTCGTATCTCATCGGCGGCCAACCAAATGCTCGCCCGAAATTCAGACAGCCATGGCGGCCTCGCCGCTGGTTTCGCTGTCGAGCTGGCGCTGCGTCAGAGCCGCTTCCGCCATCACCCATTGCTTGAACAGCAGCACCTTGCGTGCGGCAAGGCTCTTCGGGGAAGAGACAAAATACCAGCCAGCCGTGTTCGGATGGTGGACGGCGAACGGGGCCACCAGCCTTTTGGCGCGGATATCGCTGGCCATATAGGCGCGGTTGGCCACTGCAAAACCCATCCCGGAATTGGCTGCCTCGTAGGACATCATGCACGAATCGAAATAAATGCTTTTGGCCTTGCTGAGCACGAAGCTGGCGCCGGCGAAACCAAGCCAGGATTGCCAGTTCTGGGTGCAGGTATCGGAATGCAGCAGCGTGAAGTGCCTAAGGTCGTCCGGTATCACCTTCGACAGCTTCTTGTCGCCAAGAACTTCATGGAACAGCTTGCGGCTGCACACTGGTGTCAGGTCTTCCCGAAACAGCAGATCGGATTGCAGCCCGTGCAAGTGACCGTCGCCATAGCGAATTTCAAGATCGAACTCGGAGGTCGTGAACTCATGCGTCGCGTAGGAGGTCGAGACCCGCATCACGATGTCGGGATATCGCTGCTGGAACAGCGGCAGGCGCGGAAACAGCCAGCGTGCCGCAAAGGTCGGCAGCACTGATATCTTCAGCACATGTTCCTGGGATTGCCCGGTCGCTTCCATGCTGGCGGCGACGATTCTCTCCAGCGCCTCGCGAACGCGCGAGACATAGGTCTCGCCCTCCGGCGTCAGCGACACCGCATTGCCGCCGCGCTGGAAGATCTTGAATCGCAGCTGATCCTCCAGGCTTTTGACGCGCTGGCTGACCGCTGAAGCGGTGATAAACTGTTCTTCGCCGGCGCGCGTGAAATTCCCGTGCCTCGCGGCACTTTCCACGATTTTCAGCGAATTGAGATTGACCTGACTGAGCAGACGCACGGTTTCGACCTTAAGCTGAGCTTACACTAGCACCAGCATTCCTAATTTTACAGGGGATGCTAATTTAATCGACTGCTAACTAAGTGATTGCCCTCACTTGGAGAAGTACAATGAACGCCCATATCATACCCGAATTGCGCTATGCGATGAGCCGCGAGGCCATCATCGGTCACGAAACCGCCTGGAAAGTGTCGAGTTTCGGCGTCGCGCAATATCTGCATGGCTACGATCCGGCACTGCTTGCCGCGATCGAGGAGGCTGCTCTGAAGCTCAAGGCCAGCCATGCCGTGCACAAGCACCTCGATCTGACCTTCATCACCGGGGCAGACCGTTTCATCCCCGAGATCAGGGAATTGCTCCATGACAAGCTGCGCCTGGAGCGGCTGTCCGACATGATGGGCACCAAGCTGGAGCCCTATCCGCTGTCGATCGTCGGCTCGACGGTCACCTTCATGAACCCCAAGGACGGCGCCGTGGAATGGCATTGCGATGGCGTTCCGGTCACCGAACTCATTCCACTGTCGATCAGCAATCCGCTGGTCGGCGGCCATCTCGAAATCTACTGTGACGACTCCGAAACCGGCCGCGCCATCCTCGAATCCGGCCGCGAGATCCCGCGCAACCGTGTCATGCGCATCGATCACAAGATGAACTACGCGACGCTGGGGCAGTTCCTGGGCGTCCTCCATCGCACCGCCCCGATCCGGTTCGGCGAGCGCGTCACGCTGGTGCTCAACCAGCGCTCGGTGGCCAAACCCTATGTCGACGACAACCGCATGTTCTATCTCGCCGCCGACAATGACCACGACCGTGAGTGGGTCAACGAACTGGCCGAAGATGTCTGGACCAACCAGCTGCCGGCCTATCGCCGGTTCGAGGCAGAGCATCCCGTGCCCGCCGCGGTTGACGCGCCGGCTCCGGGCGGAGCCAGGGAATCGTGGTGACGAGCCATGATTCCGAAAAGTGGGAACCGGTTTTCGGGCAGGATCATGGTCAAACATAGAGATAGAGCCCCATGCCGGACCTTTCGGCATGGGTCAGGCTCGATATCCGCGCTGGTCTTCGCTGCCGGCGCGGTGGCGTTGTGGTCGACCAACGCGCTGGTCGGCAAATCCCTGCTGGCCAGCCACCCGGTGTCGCAGGTGCAGTTCCTGCAATTTGCAGGCGCCGCACTCGTCTTCGCCGCCATCCGGTTGATGAGCAGGGAGAGCGCCGCGCCGGTTGCGGCCGGGGCCGCGCTCGTGCCTCTCGCGGTCGGCTTTATCGGCCTCGTCGGCACCATGGTGCTGCAATACATGGCCTTTGCTTCGATGCCGGTGATCGAGGCCAATCTGGTGGCCTATACCTGGCCGTTGATGGTCGCGGCGGCGGTCATCGCCTTTGAAAATCCACAGCGCCCGGTGCTGCTGGGCCTTGCCGCGGTGGTGGGCTTCATTGGCGTTGCATTGGTGATTTCGGGAGGGCGTAACCAATCGTGGCTCCAGGGTGATCTCGTCGGCTATCTCACCGCATTCGGATCCGCGCTGTGCATGGCCTTCTATTCGATCATGGTGGGACGGTTTGTCACCTCGCCGGAACGTCTGTTGCTGCCATCGGCGCTGATTGGTGTCGCCTTGACGTTTCTGTGGTGCGTTCACGACGGTTTCGCCTGGCCCGTCGGCACGGACCTGGCTCTCGGCCTCTATCTCGGCGCCGGTCCGATGGGACTGGGCTACTATTTCTGGTCGCGCGCCCTGAAGCTCGAAGGCAGCGGCAAGGTCGCGGTCGTCGCCTATCTCACGCCGATCGCTTCGACCCTGCTGCTGTCCCTGTCCGGTGAACGGCTGACGATGACGGCCATTGTCGGAGCCGTCCTGGTCATCGGCAGTTGCGTCGCGGTCGGTGTGGAACGTTCGGAGGCCGAAAATCATGTTTGACGAAAATGCCATGTTTGACGAAAATGAACGTCTGGACATTCAGGAAGCGCATTGGCTGATCAAGGAATTTGGCGCCGAGGCGCCGCTTTACGCCGCGATGAAGGCCGAAAAGGCGATAGAACAGAAGGATTTCGGGCGTTGCGCCCGCTGGAAGCGTATTCTAGAGATATTGGCCGATAGCCTCGCCGCGAAGTCTGCTGGTTCGAAGTATTAGATTTTCTAATTTGCGCGACGTCGATTTCGCATGAAAGCTATTTTGCCGGTTCTTGATTCCTTGTTGAGAGTTGGCGGTCCGTAGGGGGACGCGGGTAAAGAGATACATCGACATAAGTCTTCGCTGGGGTGGAAGATATTGTCGCAAATAGGATGAAAGAATTGTCAAATATCGATGATAAGACCGTTATCGAGCTGACGGCCGATATTGTCTCGGCCTATGTAGGCAACAATCCACTTCCGGCTTCTGGCTTGCCCGAACTGATTGCCAGCGTCAGTGCTTCGGTTCGCAAGCTCGCCGGTGCGGTTGTCACGGAAACTCCAAATCTTGTTCCGGCAGTGAATCCGAAGAAGTCGGTGTTTCCCGACTACATCATCTGTCTTGAGGACGGGAAGAAGTTCAAGTCTCTCAAGCGGCATCTGCGGACCGACCACGGCCTGAGCCCAGACGACTACCGGGCCAAATGGGGTCTGCCGCCGGACTATCCGATGGTTGCGCCAAATTACTCGGCGAAACGGTCGGCGCTGGCAAAGTCGACAGGACTTGGCCGCAAGCCGGCAGCAGCGCCGGCCGCCGTTACCAAAGCGAAGCGCAAGGTCCCTGCCTGAGCGCTGCCTGGCCGCTAGGCGAGCCACTGATCGACTGCTTTGACGGCGCCTTCGCGGGCGTCGTTTCAAGACCTTGTGCGGCCAACTGGCCCACAAGGTCTTGCGAAGCGTTGATGTCCAGTGCAAAAGCGCGGCCATGCTGATCATCAACGACCTTTCGCTCCGGATGGCCGGACGCCTGCTTCTCGACCATGCCTCGCTGACCTTGCCGGCCGGCACCAAGGCTGGCCTTGTCGGTCGCAACGGCACCGGCAAGACGACGCTGTTCAAGGCCATCACCGGCGATTTTCCCTCGGAGACGGGCTCGATCAGCTTGCCGAAGAGCACCCGCATCGGCCAGGTGGCGCAGGAAGCGCCGGGCACCGAGGATGCGCTGATCGAGATCGTGCTCAAGGCCGATCTCGAACGCTCGGCGCTGCTCGAAGAGGAAAAGACGGCGACCGATCCGCACCGTATCGCCGATATCCATATGCGACTGGCCGATATCGACGCCCACTCCGCCGAATCCCGGGCCGCCACCATTCTCGCCGGCCTCGGCTTCGATGACGCGGCACAGCGCCGCCCCGCCTCGTCCTTCTCCGGCGGCTGGCGGATGCGCGTGGCACTCGCCGCGGTGCTGTTCGCGGAGCCCGACCTTCTGCTGCTCGACGAGCCGACCAACTATCTCGATCTCGAAGGCACGCTGTGGCTGGAAAACTATGTGTCGAAATACCCGCACACGGTGCTCTTGATCTCGCACGATCGCGACCTGCTCAACCGCGCCGTCAACTCGATCGTCCATCTCGACCAGAAGAAGCTGACCTTCTGGCGCGGCGGCTACGACCAGTTCGAGCGCCAGTACACCGAGCAGAAGGAGTTGCAGGAGAAGGGCCGCGTCAAGCAGGAAGCCGCCCGCAAACATATGGAATCCTTCGTCGAACGCTTCCGTGCCAAGGCCTCCAAGGCGAGGCAGGCCCAGTCGCGCATCAAGGCGCTGGAGAGGATGAAGCCGATCGCGGCGATCGTGAACGATTCGGTGCGGCCATTCTCGTTCCCCGAACCGGTGAAGACGGTGGCCTCGCCGATCGTGGCGCTGAACAACGTCAATGTCGGTTACACCGACGGGCAGCCGATCCTCAAGAAGATGACGCTGCGCATCGACGCTGACGACCGCATCGCGCTGCTCGGCGCCAATGGCAACGGCAAGTCGACGTTCGCCAAATTGCTGTCCGGCCGGCTCAAGCAGGAGAGTGGTACCATGACGGTGGCGCCCGGGCTGAAGGTGGCGATCTTCGCCCAGCATCAGCTCGATGATCTCCGGCCTGAGGAAAACGCCTACGAGCATGTCCGCCGGCTGATGCCGGAGGCCCCTGAATCGAAGGTGCGCGGCCGCGTCGCCCAGTTCGGCCTCACGACCGAGAAGATGAACACCGCCGCCAAGGATCTGTCGGGCGGTGAGAAAGCACGGCTGTTGATGGGCCTGTCGGCCTTCGAGGGCCCCAACCTGTTCATCCTCGACGAACCGACCAACCATCTCGACATCGACAGCCGCGAATCGCTGATCCATGCGCTGAACGAATTTCCCGGCGCCGTCATTCTGATCTCGCACGACCGGCATCTGCTGGAAGCGACCGCCGACCGGCTGTGGCTGGTCAAGGACGGCGCGGTCAACCCGTATGATGGCGACCTGGAAGACTACAAGACGCTGGTCACCGGCGTGTCCGGCGACCGCCGCGGCAAGCGCGAGGCCGACAAGGCGTCAAAAGCCGATCGCCGCCGCGACGCGGCAGCGCGCCGCGCCGCCTTCGAGCCGCTGGCCAAGGAGATCCGCGCCACCGAAGCGCTGATGGACCGCATCCGCAAGCGCATCGACGGCATCGAGGACGAGCTGTCGAATCCTGCTGTCTATGAAAAGGATCCCTCGACCGCGACCCGTTTGGCCAAGGAGCGCTCGCAACTCGCGCAGACGCTGGCCGGCCACGAGGAAAAATGGCTGACCATGTCGGCCGAATATGAGGAAGGCACGGCGGAGTAGGGGAGTGTTCTTTCCTTCTCCCCTTGTGGGAGAAGCGCAACCATTAGCTCAGGCGGTGTGGTTTGCGGGTGGACTTTTGCTCCACGGAGTGCCGCGTTCGACGACGGCG
>NZ_JAMYLL010000014.1:0-132362 GCF_040318045.1 Mesorhizobium sp. M1338
TGCCGATCGCCATGGAAGAGAAGCTGCGCTTCGCCATCCGTGAAGGCGGCCGCACCGTCGGTGCCGGCATCGTCGTCACCATCAAAGAGTAATTTGGACTTAAACCGATCTGTCGCGGGCGCAGGAGTTGCCCGCGCCGCGCCAGAACAAGGAAGTGACGCATGAACGGACAGAATATCCGCATCCGCCTGAAGGCGTTTGACCACCGCGTGCTCGACGCGTCGACGAAGGAAATCGTGTCGACGGCCAAGCGCACCGGTGCCAACGTCCGCGGCCCCATTCCGCTGCCGACGCGGATCGAAAAGTTCACGGTCAACCGGTCGCCTCACGTCGACAAGAAGAGCCGCGAGCAGTTCGAGATGCGCACGCACAAGCGTCTGCTCGACATCGTCGATCCGACCCCGCAGACGGTCGATGCTTTGATGAAGCTCGATCTGGCCGCCGGCGTCGACGTCGAGATCAAGCTCTAAGGGAATGAGAGCGCGGTAAGGGGCGGTGCCCCTGGCCCGGAACTCTAAAGGAATTGAACCGATGCGTTCAGGTGTGATTGCAAAGAAGGTGGGAATGACCCGCATCTACAACGATGCCGGGGAACATGTTCCCGTCACCGTTCTCCAGATGGAGAACTGCCAGGTCGTGGCCCAGCGCACGCAAGAGAAGAATGGCTACACCGCCGTTCAGCTCGGCGTTGGCCTTGCCAAGGTGAAGAACACGTCGAAGGCGATGCGCGGCCATTTCGCGACCGCTTCCGTCGAGCCGAAGGCGAAGGTCGCCGAATTCCGCGTCTCCGCCGACAACATGATCGATGTCGGCGCCGAGATCACCGTCGAGCACTTCGTCGCCGGCCAGAAGGTCGATGTTACGGGCACGACGATCGGCAAGGGTTTCCAGGGCGTCATCAAGCGCCACCACATGGGCGGTGGCCGTGCGACGCACGGTAACTCGGTCTCGCACCGTACGCACGGTTCGACCGGCCAGCGCCAGGACCCGGGCAAGGTGTTCAAGGGCAAGCATATGGCTGGCCACATGGGCGACACCCGCGTCACCACGCAGAATGTCGAGATCGTCTCGACCGACGCCGACCGCGGCCTTATCCTGATCCGCGGTGCGGTTCCCGGATCGAAGGGCGCCTGGATCCTGGTCCGCGATGCGGCCAAGGTGGCACTGCCGGCCAATGCGCCGAAGCCCGCCGCGATCCGCGCCGTTGCGGCGGCTGCTAAGAACGAGGCTCCGGCCACAGAGGGAGCGGAATAATGGATCTCAAGATCACAACGCTTGGCGGCAAGGACGCCGGCAAGGTGAAACTCTCCGAGGAGATTTTCGGCCTTGATCCGCGCGAGGACATCCTGCAGCGCGTCGTGCGCTGGCAGCTCGCCAAGAAGCAGCAGGGCACGCACAAGGCCAAGGGCCGCGCCGAGATCGCGCGCACCGGCGCCAAGATGTACAAGCAGAAGGGTACGGGCCGCGCCCGCCACCATTCGGCACGCGCTCCGCAGTTCCGCGGCGGCGGCAAGGCCCACGGCCCGGTCGTTCGCAGCCACGAGCACGAACTGCCGAAGAAGGTTCGCGCTCTCGGCCTCAAGCATGCTCTCTCGGCCAAAGCCAAGAGCGCGTCGATCATCATCATCGACGAGCTGAAGCTGACCGAGGCCAAGACGAAGGCGCTGATCGCGAATTTCGCGACGCTGGGCCTGACCAACGCCCTGCTGATCGGCGGTGCCGAGCTTGACAAGAATTTCAAGCTGGCGGCGACGAACATCCCCAACATCGACGTGCTGCCCATCCAGGGCATCAACGTCTACGACATTCTGCGCCGCGGCACGCTGGTCCTTTCGAAGGCCGCCGTCGAGGCTCTCGAGGAGCGCTTCAAATGACCGACCTTCGTCACTACGACGTGATCGTCTCGCCGGCGATCACTGAAAAGTCGACCATGGCCTCCGAGCAGAACCAGGTCGTCTTCAACGTCGCCAAGAAGGCGTCGAAGCCGGAAATCAAGGCCGCCGTCGAAGCGCTGTTCGGCGTCAAGGTGATGGCCGTGAACACGCTTGTCCGCAAGGGCAAGATCAAGCGCTTCCGTGGCACGGTTGGCCGCCAGAGCGACGTCAAGAAGGCGATTGTGACGCTGGCAGATGGCCAGTCGATCGACGTCGCGACGGGTCTCTGAGCAAGGCCGCGAGGACAGAAACATGGCACTGAAAAAATTCAACCCGGTAACGCCCAGCACCCGTCAGCTGGTTATCGTCGACCGCTCGGGCCTCTACAAGGGCAAGCCCGTCAAGGGTCTGACCGAAGGCCTGACCAAGTCGGGCGGCCGCAACAACCACGGCCGCATCACCGCCCGCTTCATCGGCGGTGGTCACAAGCGTTCGTACCGCATCATCGACTTCAAGCGCCGTAAGTTCGACGTCGTCGGCACGGTCGAGCGCATCGAATACGATCCGAACCGCACCGCCTTCATCGCGCTGATCAAGTATGACGATGGCGAGCTGTCCTACATCATCGCTCCGCAGCGTCTGGCTCCCGGCGACAAGATCGTGTCCGGCGAAGCGGTCGACGTGAAGCCGGGCAATGCGATGCCGCTGGCTTCGATGCCGGTCGGCACCATCGTCCACAACATCGAGCTGAAGCCGGGTAAGGGCGCTCAGGTCGCGCGTTCGGCGGGTGGTTATGGCCAGCTGGTCGGTCGTGACCAGGGCATGGCGATCCTGCGCCTCAACTCGGGCGAGCAGCGTGTCGTTCACGGCTCCTGCATGGCCACTGTCGGCGCCGTGTCCAATCCGGATCATGGTAACATCAATGACGGCAAGGCCGGTCGCACGGTCTGGCGTGGCAAGCGTCCGCACAATCGCGGCGTGACCATGAACCCGGTCGACCATCCGCACGGCGGCGGCGAAGGCCGCACATCGGGTGGCCGCCATCCGGTTTCGCCTTGGGGCAAGCCGACCAAGGGCAAGAAGACGCGGTCCAACAAGGCGACCGACAAGTTCATCCTGCGCTCGCGCCATCAGCGCAAGAGCTAAGAAGAGGTAACGCCAAGTGACTCGTTCGATTTGGAAAGGCCCCTTCATTGACGGCTACCTTCTCAAGAAGGTGGACAAGGTTCGTGAAGGTGGTCGCAATGAGGTGATCAAGATGTGGAGCCGTCGCTCCACCATCCTGCCGCAGTTCGTCGGCTTCACCTTCGGTGTCTACAACGGCCAGAAGCATGTTCCCGTCTCGGTGAACGAGGACATGGTCGGTCACAAGTTCGGTGAATTCGCTCCGACCCGGACCTATTACGGTCACGGCGCGGATAAGAAGGCGAAGAGGAAATAATCATGGGCAAGGCCAAAGCTCCGCGCAGGCTTGCTGATAACGAAGCGCGCGCCGTGTTGCGCACGATCCGTATCAGCCCGCAGAAGCTGAACCTGGTTGCCGCGCTGATCCGCGGCAAGAAGGTCGCGACAGCGCTTTCCGATCTCGAATTCTCGGCCAAGCGGATTTCCGGCACGGTCAAGAAGACGCTGGAATCGGCAATCGCCAACGCGGAAAACAACCACGACCTGGATGTCGATGCACTGATCGTGGCGGAAGCCTATGTCGGCAAGTCGATCGTCATGAAGCGGTTCCATGCCCGTGGCCGTGGTCGCGCCAGCCGTATCGAGAAGCCGTTCTCGCACCTCACGATCGTCGTTCGTGAAGTCGAAGAAAAAGGGGAGGCCGCATAATGGGCCAGAAAGTCAATCCGATCGGTCTTCGCCTCGGCATCAACCGCACCTGGGATTCGCGCTGGTTCGCGAACACCGGCGAGTACGGCAAGCTGCTGCATGAGGACATCAAGATCCGCAAGTATCTCGAGAAGGAGCTCAAGCAGGCTGCCATCTCGAAGGTCGTGATCGAGCGTCCGCACAAGAAGTGCCGCGTCACCATCCATGCCGCGCGCCCGGGTCTGATCATCGGCAAGAAGGGCGCCGACATCGAGAAGCTTCGCAAGAAGCTGATGGAGATGACGAAGTCTGAGACGCACCTCAACATCGTTGAAGTGCGCAAGCCGGAAATCGACGCGACCCTGGTCGCCCAGTCGATCGCCCAGCAGCTCGAGCGTCGTATCGCGTTCCGCCGCGCCATGAAGCGTGCCGTTCAGTCGGCCATGCGCCTCGGTGCCGAAGGCATTCGCATCAACTGTGCCGGCCGTCTCGGCGGCGCCGAGATTGCGCGCATGGAATGGTATCGCGAAGGCCGCGTGCCGCTGCATACGCTTCGTGCTGACGTCGACTACGGCACTGCCGAAGCGCACACCGCTTATGGCATCTGCGGCGTCAAGGTCTGGGTGTTCAAGGGCGAGATCCTCGAGCACGACCCGATGGCTTCGGAGCGCCGTGCGACCGAGGGTGACGCTGCGCATGGCGGTGGTGGTGATCGCGAACGCGGTCGTCGTCGCGAAAACGCCTGAGACATTTAGGAATTTGGAGTTAGAACGATGCTGCAGCCAAAGCGCACAAAGTTCCGCAAGCAGTTCAAGGGCCGTATCCATGGTACCGCAAAGGGCGGCACCAATCTGGATTTCGGTGGTTTCGGGCTGAAGGCGCTTGAGCCGAACCGCGTTACCGCGCGTGAAATCGAGGCGGCCCGCCGCGCGATCACGCGTGAAATGAAGCGCGCTGGTCGCGTCTGGATCCGTATTTTCCCGGACGTGCCGGTCACTTCGAAGCCGACCGAAGTCCGCATGGGCAAGGGCAAGGGCGCGGTCGATTACTGGGCGGCGCGCGTCAAGCCGGGCCGCATCATGTTCGAGATCGACGGCGTCAATGAAGAAATCGCCCGTGAGGCACTGCGTCTCGGCGCGGCCAAGCTCTCGGTCAAGACGCGCTTCGTGCAGCGCATCGCAGAATAAGGACGGGCTGATCATGAAAGCCGAAGACATCCGGACCAAGACCCAGGACCAGCTGACCGACGACCTGGCCAGCCTGAAGAAGGAGCAGTTCAACCTGCGCTTCCAGAAGGCCACTGGCCAGCTTGAAAAGACCGCGCGCGTGAGACAGGTCCGTAAGGACATTGCGCGTATCAAGACCATCGCTGCGGAAAAGTCCGCGGCTAAGAAGGCTTAAGGACGAAAACCATGCCAAAGCGCATTCTGCAGGGCACCGTCGTCAGCGACAAGAACGAGAAGACGGTTGTCGTCAAGGTCGAACGGCGCTTCACGCATCCCGTGATGAAGAAGACCGTGCGCATGACCAAGAAGTACAAGGCGCACGACGAGAACAACGCCCACAAGGTTGGCGATCAGGTGTTCATCCAGGAATCGAAGCCGATTTCCAAGGATAAGCGCTGGATCGTCGTGTCTTCGGACCAAGCCTGACCTCGGGCGTAAACAACGAATTTTGGACAGACCGGGGAGGGGCTTTGAGCCCATCCCGTTAGAAAAGAAGAAGGCGGCCAGTCATGATTCAGATGCAAACAAACCTCGACGTCGCGGATAATTCCGGCGCCCGTCGTGTCATGTGCATCAAGGTGCTGGGCGGCTCGAAGCGGAAATACGCTTCCGTGGGCGACATCATCGTGGTGTCTATCAAGGAAGCCATCCCGCGCGGCCGCGTGAAGAAGGGCGATGTGATGAAGGCGGTCGTGGTTCGCACGGCCAAGGACATCCGCCGCCCGGACGGCAGCGTGATCCGTTTCGACAAGAACGCGGCCGTTCTCGTCGACAACAAGAAAGAGCCGATCGGCACGCGTATCTTCGGACCGGTTCCGCGCGAACTCCGCGCCAAGAACCACATGAAGATCATCTCGCTCGCGCCTGAAGTGCTGTAAGGAGCCGGACCAATGCAAAAGATTAGAAAAGGCGACAAGGTCGTCGTGCTGGCCGGCAAGGACAAGGGCCGTTCGGGCGAAGTCCTCTCGGTACAGCCGAAGGAAGACACCGCGCTGGTGCGCGGCGTCAACATGATCCGTCGTCACCAGAAGCAGTCCCAGTCCCAAGAGGGCGGGATCATCACCAAGGAAGCGCCGATCCAGCTGTCGAACATCGCGCTGGCCGACCCCAAGGATGGCAAGCCGACCCGTGTCGGTTTCATCTTCCAGAAGGACGGCAAGAAGGTGCGCGTCGCCAAGCGCTCGGGAGAAGTCATCAATGGCTAAGGCTCAAACCACGAAGCCCAAGGCTGAAAGCAAACAGTCCAAGGCCCAGAACACGCCGCGCCTCAAGCAGGTCTACAACGAGACCATCCGCAAGGCGCTGCAGGAACAGTTCGGCTACGACAACGAGATGCAGGTTCCGCGCATCGACAAGATCGTGCTGAACATGGGCGTTGGCGAAGCGACCGCCGATTCGAAGAAGCCTTCGATCGCGGCCGAAGACCTGGCGATGATCGCCGGCCAGAAGGCCGTCGTCACCCGCGCCCGCAATTCGATCGCCGGCTTCAAGGTCCGCGAGAAGATGCCGATCGGCGCCAAGGTCACGTTGCGCAAGGAACGCATGTACGAGTTCCTCGACCGCCTCGTGAACATCGCACTGCCGCGCGTCCGCGACTTCCGCGGACTGAATCCGAAGAGCTTCGATGGCCGTGGCAACTACGCCATGGGCATCAAGGAACACATCGTGTTCCCGGAGATCAACTACGACAAGGTTGATCAGATCTGGGGCATGGACGTCATCGTTTGTACGACTGCGAAGACGGACGACGAAGCCAGGGCATTGCTCAAGGCCTTCAACTTCCCCTTCCGCCAGTAACGGCAGCGAGAAAAGGAAAAATCTGAAATGGCAAAGACCAGCTCAGTCGAGAAGAACAACAGGCGCCGCAAACTTGCCGACCAGTACGGTCCCAAGCGCGCTGCGCTCAAGGCGATCATCATGGATCAGTCCAAGCCGATGGAAGAGCGCTTCCGCGCTCAGCTCAAGCTTGCCGCCATGCCGCGCAACTCGGCCAAGATCCGCATCCGCAACCGCTGCGAAGTCACCGGCCGTCCGCGTGCCTACTATCGCAAGCTCAAAGTATCGCGCATCGCGCTTCGTGATCTCGGCAACAACGGCCAGATCCCGGGCCTGGTCAAGTCGAGCTGGTAAGGAGGACATAACATGTCATTGAGCGATCCTCTCGGCGATATGCTGACCCGCATCCGCAACGCGTATGGCCGCAAGAAGTCGAGCGTTTCGACGCCGGCCTCGCGTCTGCGCACCCGCGTCCTCGACGTGCTGAAGGCTGAAGGCTATATCCGCGATTACAGCCAGACCGACTTCGACAACGGCAAGTCCGAAATCGAGATCGAGCTGAAGTATTTCGACGGCGCGCCGGTCGTGCGCGAAATCGCACGCGTCTCGAAGCCAGGCCGCCGCGTCTATGTTTCGGCCAAGTCGATTCCGCAGGTCGCCAACGGCCTCGGCATCGCCATCCTTTCGACACCGAAGGGCGTGATGGCCGACCACGAAGCACGTGAACAGAACGTCGGCGGTGAAATCCTCTGCCAGATCTTCTGATCTGGCAGCTGACCGCAAAGTGGAATCCGGTCTTCGGATCGTTCCCGAAGACAGAGACCTGAAACAAGAGAAGTGACGAGGACAACAAAATGTCTCGTATTGGTAAGAAACCCGTTTCGCTGCCGCAGGGCGTGACCGCGACCGTCAACGGCCAGACCGTGACGGCGAAGGGGCCCAAGGGTGAGCTGAAGTTCGTGGTGAACGACGAAGTGCTGGTCAAGATGGAAGGCAGCGAGATCGCTGTTCAGCCGCGCGACCAGACCAAGACCGCCCGCTCCAAGTGGGGCATGTCGCGCACGCAGATCGTCAACATCCTGCAAGGCGTCAAGGACGGTTTCGAAAAGAAGCTCGAGATCACCGGCGTCGGCTATCGCGCGGCACTTCAGGGCAAGAACCTGCAGCTGGCACTTGGCTTCAGCCATGACGTCGTCTACGAGACGCCGCAGGGCATCACCATCACCGTGCCGAAGCCGACTGAAATCACCGTGGCCGGCATCGACAAGCAGCAGGTCGGCCAGGTTGCGGCCGAGATCCGCGAGTATCGTGGCCCCGAGCCCTACAAGGGCAAGGGCGTCCGCTATGCTGGTGAGAAGATCGTCCGCAAGGAAGGCAAGAAGAAGTAGTCGTGAATGGTGAATGGTGAATGGTGAAATGGCAGTAGGATAGAGCAGGGGCCAGGTGGCACTCCGCTTCTACCGTTCACCATTTTTCCATTCACTATTCACTGCAAATCAACGCCGCGGGGAGCGGTCGCGGGGGGCGCTTTCGCCTACCGCATATGGCGGCCCCCGTTTTTTGAAGGCAAGGAAGACCATCATGGGTACCAAGGAATCCACACAGCGCCGTGCGCAGCGCGTCCGCCGCCAGATCAAGAAGGTCGCCGGTGAGCGTCCTCGTCTGTCGGTCCACCGCACGTCGAAGAACATCTACGTGCAGGTCATCGACGACGCCAAGGGCCACACCATCGCTGCCGCTTCGACGCTTGAGAAGGACTTCAAGGGTTCGCTCAAGACCGGCGCCGATACCGCCGCCGCCGCCGCGATCGGCAAGCTGATCGCCGAGCGCGCCACCAAG
The DNA here is from genome assembly GCF_040318045.1 of Mesorhizobium sp. M1338. Taxonomy (NCBI): domain Bacteria; kingdom Pseudomonadati; phylum Pseudomonadota; class Alphaproteobacteria; order Hyphomicrobiales; family Phyllobacteriaceae; genus Mesorhizobium; species Mesorhizobium sp. M1338. Next base: position 8,528 of record NZ_JAMYLL010000014.1, read on the forward strand.
GCCGGCGTCAAGGAAGTCGTCTTCGACCGCGGCGCCTACATCTATCACGGCCGCGTCAAGGCGCTCGCCGAGGCTGCCCGCGAAGGCGGTCTTAGCTTCTAAGCATGATCCCGAGAAGTTGCAGACTTTTCGGATAAAGATTATGCGAAGGGAATGACTTTCGCCCCCGGTGACCCACAGAGGCGCCGGATCTTATCAGCAACCGTGCTTCCGGAAAAAAACAAGGAACAGGATATGGCACAGGAACGTAGGGATGGCGGCCGCGGCCGCGATCGTGAAGAACGTGACGACGGCATGGTGGACAAGCTCGTCCACATCAACCGCGTCGCCAAGGTCGTCAAGGGCGGCCGTCGCTTCGGTTTTGCGGCACTCGTCGTCGTCGGCGACCAGAAGGGCCGCGTCGGCTTTGGTCACGGCAAGGCGCGCGAAGTGCCGGAAGCCATCCGCAAGGCAACTGAATCGGCCAAGCGCGACATGATCTTCGTGCCGCTGCGCTCGGGCCGTACGCTGCATCACGACGTCGAAGGACGCTGGGGTGCCGGACGCGTGCTGCTGCGCGCTGCCAAGCAAGGTACCGGCATCATCGCCGGCGGCCCGATGCGCGCTGTCTTCGAGACGCTCGGCATGCATGACGTGGTCGCCAAGTCGATGGGTTCGTCGAACCCCTACAACATGGTTCGCGCCACTTTCGACGCGCTGAAGAGCCAGATGCATCCCAAGGATGTGGCTGCTGCTCGCGGCATCAAGTATTCGACCCTTCAGGCCCGCCGCGGCACCGCCGTCGCGGCTGAAGAATAGTCGATCTGACCAGGGATTTTGACCATGGCCAAGAAAGCAACCAAGACCATCACCGTTGAGCAGATCGGTTCGCCGATCCGCCGCCCGAAGGAGCAGCGCGCGACGCTGGTCGGCCTCGGCCTCAACAAGATGCACAAGCAGCGCACGCTGGAAGATACGCCCTCCGTGCGCGGCATGATCGCTGCCGTCCAGCATCTCGTCCGCGTCGTGGACGAGGGCTGAGCCAGAGCGCAGGAGAACTCAGATGAAACTCAACGATCTGCGTGACAAGGACGGCGCGACGCACTCCAAGAAGCGTCTCGGCCGTGGTATCGGCTCCGGCTCGGGCAAGACCGGCGGTCGCGGCGTCAAGGGCCAGAAGGCGCGCTCCGGCGTCGCCATCAACGGCTTCGAGGGTGGCCAGATGCCGCTCTACCGGCGCCTGCCGAAGCGTGGCTTCAACAACATCTTCGCCAAGAGCTTCACCGTCGTGTCGCTGGCCCGCATCCAGGTGGCCATCGACGCCAAGAAGCTCGACGCCAAGGCGACCGTGACGGCTGAATCGCTGGTTGCCGCCGGCGTTATCCGCCGCGTCAAGGACGGCGTGCGCATCCTCTCGGACGGCGAGATCAAGGCGAAGCTCGCCTTTGACGTTGCCGGCGCCTCCAAGGCCGCGATCGAGAAGATCGAGAAGGCTGGCGGCTCGGTCAAACTGCCGGAAAAGGCAGCTGCCGAGTAACGGCAATTTGAAGCGCGATCGGCAAGAGTGGGATCCATTTTTTGCTCATGATTGCGCTTTGATCTGCGCAATTTAGGCGGCCGCGTCGACGCGGCCGCTTGCATGTTTAGAGCCCGGAGCTTATCTCGTGAGCTTCGGTGAAACGCACCGCCTGACCTCAAGGGCCATCAAGCGTTACCAAGCGGAGAATCAGGCATGGCTTCGGCTGCAGAACAATTAGCCTCGAATCTGAATTTCTCGGCCTTCGCCAAGGCGGAGGATCTGAAGAAACGCATCTGGTTCACGATCGGCGCGCTGCTGGTCTATCGCCTCGGCACCTATATTCCGCTTCCCGGCATCAATCCCGAAGCCTTCGCCCAGGCCTTCTCCTCGCAGAGCAAGGGCGTGCTGGGCATGTTCAACATGTTCGCCGGCGGCGCCGTACAGCGCATGGCGATCTTTGCGCTCGGCATCATGCCTTACATCTCCGCCTCCATCATCATGCAGCTGATGACCTCGGTCATCCCTTCGCTGGAATCGCTGAAGAAGGAAGGCGAACAGGGCCGCAAGGTCATCAACCAATACACGCGCTACGGCACGGTGCTGCTTGCGCTGGTTCAGGCCTATGGCATTTCGGTGGGCCTGGAGAACGGCAACGGCATCGTCAGCGACCCCGGCATGTTCTTCCGCATCTCGACCGTCGTCACGCTGGTCGGCGGCACGATGTTCCTGATGTGGCTCGGCGAGCAGATCACCGCTCGCGGCATCGGTAACGGCATTTCGCTGATCATCTTCTCCGGCATCGTCGCCGGCCTGCCGCATGCCATCTCAGGCACGCTTGAGCTTGGCCGCACCGGCGCCCTGTCGACCGGCCTGATCCTGGCGATCATCGTGCTCGCCATCGTCGTCATCGCCTTGATCGTGTTCTTCGAGCGCGCCCAGCGCCGCTTGCTGATCCAGTATCCGAAGCGCCAGGTCGGCAACCGCATGTTCCAGGGCGATACCTCGCATTTGCCGCTGAAGCTCAACACGTCGGGCGTCATTCCGCCGATCTTCGCCTCGTCGCTGCTGCTGCTGCCGGCCACCGTCGCCGGCTTCTCGCAGACGACCAATATGCCGGCCTGGGCAAGCACGGTTCTGGCCTCGCTTGGCCACGGCCAGCCGCTCTACATGGCGTTCTACGCGGCGATGATCGTGTTCTTCGCCTTCTTCTACACAGCGATTGTCTTCAACCCGAAGGACACCGCCGACCAGCTCAAGAAGCATTCCGGCTTCATCCCGGGCTATCGTCCGGGCGAGCGCACCGCCGATTATATCGACTACGTTCTCACCCGCATCACCGTCGTCGGCGCCATCTACCTGGTGCTGGTGTGCCTGCTGCCGGAGTTCCTGATCTCGGCGACTGGCGTACCATTCTACCTTGGTGGCACATCGCTTCTGATCGTGGTCAGTGTCACGCTCGATACGGTTGCGCAGATTCAGGGTCACCTGATTGCGCACCAGTATGAAGGCCTGATCAAGAAGTCGAAGCTGCGCGGGGGGAAGAAAGCCAGATGAGGTTGATATTGCTTGGGCCGCCAGGAGCGGGCAAGGGGACACAAGCACAAAGACTGGTAGAAAAACACGGCATACCCCAGCTCTCGACGGGCGACATGCTGCGTGCTGCCGTCCAGGCTGGCACCGAAGTCGGCAAGCGCGCCAAGGCGGTGATGGATGCCGGTGAGCTGGTGTCCGACGCCATCGTCAACGCGATCGTCGCCGAGCGTATCGATCAGGCCGACTGCGCCAATGGGTTCATCCTCGACGGATATCCGCGGACGCTGGTGCAGGCCGACGCGGTCGAGCGGATGCTTTCGGATCGCTCCCAGGGCCTCGACGCCGTCATTGAGCTTGTCGTCGACGACAAGGCGCTGATCGGTCGAATCGTCAAGCGCGCCGACGAGGCGCAGGCCGCCGGTCTGCCTGTTCGCAAGGACGACAATCCGTCGGTGTTCGAGGAGCGTCTGCGAGAGTACTACAAGAAGACGTCGCCGCTGATTGGCTACTACTATGCCAAGGGCAAGCTCCGGAGCGTCGACGGCATGGCCGATATCGATGCGGTGACGGGGCAGATCGAAGCGGTGCTCAAGGACGCAGCGCGGGGGAATTAACGATTGCACTTGACGGAAGCGGTTCGCTGCGGTATGGCGGCCCGTCTTCCTATCAGGCATGGGCTTTGCTTGTCCGCAAGGGCAAGGCAGCCGCTTTGAACTGGAAACTCCCGCATGGGCCGGCCTCCACCGGACGCGGGGCAACTGAAGATAGCGCTGGACCCCGCCTTTCTGAAGGTTGGCCGGCCCACATGGAGAAGAGAAGAACATGGCTCGTATAGCCGGCGTCAACATTCCGACCAACAAGCGCGTCGTCATTGCGCTTCAATACATTCACGGCATTGGCAAGAAGTTCGCCCAGGAGATCGTCGACAAGGTCGGCATCCCGGCCGAACGTCGCGTCAACCAGCTCACCGACGCGGAAGTGCTGCAGATCCGCGAGGCGATCGACCGCGATTATCAGGTCGAGGGCGACCTGCGTCGCGAAGTCTCGATGAACATCAAGCGGCTCATGGACCTCGGCTGCTACCGTGGCCTGCGTCACCGCCGCTCGCTGCCGGTCCGCGGCCAGCGCACGCATACCAATGCGCGCACCCGCAAGGGCCCGGCCAAGTCGATCGCCGGCAAGAAGAAGTAATTAAGCGAATAGCGAGTAGCCAATAGCGGGTAGGAATCCCTATTCGCTATTCCCTACTCACTACTCGCTCTCCAGGTGGAGCCGCTGGCATTACGGCGGTGTAGAGATCAACTGAAAGGACCATCATGGCCAAGGAAGCCGCCCGTGTTCGCCGTCGCGAACGCAAGAACATTTCGTCGGGCGTTGCCCACGTCAATTCGACCTTCAACAACACGATGATCACCATCACCGATGCGCAGGGCAATTCGATTGCCTGGTCGTCGGCCGGTGCCCAGGGCTTCAAGGGTTCGCGCAAGTCGACCCCGTTCGCTGCCCAGATGGCTGCCGAGGATGTTGCCAAGAAGGCCCAGGAACACGGCATGCGCATGCTCGAAGTCGAGGTCTGCGGACCCGGCTCCGGTCGTGAATCGGCACTGCGCGCCCTGCAGGCGGCTGGCTTCACCATCACCTCGATCCGTGATGTGACGCCGATCCCGCACAATGGCTGCCGCCCGCGCAAGAAGCGCCGCGTCTAAGCAATTTACCGAACGTCGCGCGAGCGCCCTTTGGGGCGCTCCTCCACGGCATTCCAGGTCGCCCGCCACGATTGGATGGTGGCGGGTCAACGGAAGGAAAGCATCATGATCCAGAAAAATTGGCAGGAACTGATCAAGCCGAACAAGATCGAGTTCTCGTCGAAGAAGAAGACGCTGACCACGCTGGTCGCCGAGCCGCTCGAGCGTGGCTTTGGCCTGACGCTGGGCAACGCGCTGCGCCGCGTGCTTCTGTCTTCGCTGCGCGGTGCGGCTGTTACCGCCGTGCAGATCGACGGCGTTCTGCATGAATTCTCGTCCATCGCCGGCGTGCGCGAGGACGTCACCGATATCGTCTTGAACATCAAGGAAATCGCCATCCGAATGGAAGGCGATGGCCCCAAGCGCATGGTCGTTCGCAAGCAGGGACCCGGTGCGGTTCTTGCCGGCGACATCCAGACGGTTGGCGACGTCGAGATCCTCAACCCCGACCACGTCATCTGCACGCTGGACGAGGGCGCGGAAATCCGCATGGAATTCACCGTCGACACCGGCAAGGGTTACGTGCCGGCCGACCGCAACCGCGCCGAAGACGCGCCGATCGGGCTCATCCCGGTCGACAGCCTCTATTCGCCGGTCAAGAAGGTTTCCTACAAGGTCGAGAACACCCGCGAGGGCCAGGTTCTCGACTATGACAAGCTGACCATGACGATCGAGACCGACGGTTCGATCACCGGCGAGGACGCGGTGGCTTTCGCCGCCCGCATCCTGCAGGACCAGCTCGGCCTGTTCGTCAACTTCGACGAGCCGCAGAAGGAAGTCGCCACCGAGGCCGTCACCGAGCTCGCCTTCAACCCGGCGCTGCTCAAGAAGGTCGACGAGCTCGAGCTTTCGGTGCGTTCGGCCAACTGCCTGAAGAACGACAACATCGTCTATATCGGCGACCTGATCCAGAAGACCGAAGCCGAGATGCTGCGCACCCCGAACTTCGGCCGCAAGTCGCTGAACGAGATCAAGGAAGTCCTCGCGGCGATGGGCCTGCACCTCGGTATGGAAGTGCCGGACTGGCCGCCGGAAAACATCGAAGACCTCGCCAAGCGTTACGAAGACCAATATTGAGCATGAATTCCAAGGATCGGCGGCGTGGGCCGCTCGATCCGACGGTCATGCGGAAAACCATCAGAGGCTGCGGCCTCTTGAGCAACTGAAGAAGGAAAAGAGCCATGCGCCACGGTTTCAAAGGCCGCCGCTTCGCCCGAAGCATTAGCCATCGCAAGTCGATGTTCGCCAACCTCGCCGTGTCGCTGCTCGAGCACGAGCAGATCGTCACCACCCTGCCGAAGGCGAAGGATTTGCGTCCGATCGTCGAGAAGCTGGTGACGCTCGGCAAGCGCGGCGACCTGCACGCCCGCCGCCAGGTGATCGCGCAGATCGGCAATGAAGGCGTCGTCAAGCGCCTGTTCGACACCATCGCCCCGCGCTACGCCACCCGCAACGGCGGCTACCTGCGCATCATGAAGGCGGGCTTCCGCCACGGTGATAACGCTGCCATGGCGGTCATCGAATTCGTCGATCGCGATACCTCGGCCAAGGGCGCCGGCGACCGCGCCCGTATCGAGGCCGAAGGTACCGAAGCGGACGCCGCGGCCGCATAAGGCTCGGTTTTCCGTATTGAATTCAAAGGGGCCCGCGGGCCCCTTTTTGGTTTTCTGAAAGCGATGGATGGAGATCAGAGCCGATCTCCTGGCGCGAAACGAGGGTCTTTGGCCTCAAAATAATCGGATTTCAGCAGCTTAGCCTTTCATTTCGCACAATCGTCGGGACAATGCCCCCGAACTCGCCCTGGAGGATTCGTGAATGCGCGCCAACCGACTGCCCCTTGTTCTGCTCTTCGCCATGATGGCGTTTGCGGCCGCACCGGTGGCCAGGCAGGCATTGGCCGAGGAGACAAAGACCGATCCCGGCCTGTCGGACGTGCTGACGGACCTGCTGCATGGCGTTGAAGGCGAGAACGCGACGTCCGGTCCCGACAAACGCGTTCCGTTCGGTCGTGAGGAGGTGCAGCTCTCGTTTGCGCCGCTGGTCAAGCAGACGGCGCCGGCCGTGGTCAATGTCTATGCCTCGCAGACCGCCAAGGTGACGTCGCCCTTCGACGGAGATCCGTTCTTCGAGGAATTCTTCGGCCGCTCGCAGCCGCGCGCTCAGTCGTCGCTCGGGTCCGGCGTGCTGGTCGACCCGACCGGCGTCGTGGTCACCAATTACCACGTCATCAAGGATGCCGATCAGGTCAAGGTGGCGACCGCGGACGGGCGTGAATTCGACAGCAAGGTGCTGCTCAAGGACGAGACGTTCGATCTTGCCGTGCTTAAGATCTCCTCGGACAAGCCGTTTCCGGTGATTGCCATCGGCGATTCCGACGCGCTTGAGGTCGGCGATCTGCTGCTGGCCATCGGCAACCCCTTCGGCGTCGGCCAGACCACGACCAGCGGCATCGTCTCGGCACTTGCCCGCAGCCATATCGGCGTGTCGGATTCCAGCTTCTTCATCCAGACCGACGCTGCCATCAACCCCGGCAATTCCGGCGGCGCGCTGATCAACATGGGCGGCCAGCTGGTCGGCATCAACACGGCCATCTACAGCCGCGGCGGTGGTTCGATCGGCATCGGCTTCGCCATTCCCTCGAACATGGTTCGCGCCTTTGCCGACGCCGCCAAGGCCGGGCTCGACTTCTTCGAGCGGCCCTATATCGGCGCCGAGTTCGAAGCGGTGACGCCGCAGATTGCCGAATCGCTCGGCATGGAGAAGCCGACCGGTGCACTGGTCTCGTCGGTCGAAGCGACCGGACCGGCCGCCAAGGCTGGGCTCAAACCCGGCGACGTCGTGCTGCAGCTCAACGGCAAGCCGGTCGAGAGCATCGAGGCGCTGGACTACCGGATGGCGACGCTGTCGATCGGCACCACTGCAAATTTCGCGGTTCTGACCAAAGGCCAGCAGGCGGCGATGGACATCGCGCTGGAGCGCGCTCCAGAAGGCATGAAGGCTGCTGAACTGACGTTGCATGGCCGCAGCCCCTTCTCGGGCGCAAAGGTCGCGGAACTGTCGCCCCGGCTCGCTCAGCGGCTTGGCCTGCGCACGGACATCAAGGGCGTGACCGTGGTCGACATCAACCGCGACTCGCCGGCCGCCGATTTCGGCTTCCAGCCGGGCGACATCGTGCGCGAGGTGAACGGCACCATCATCGATACCGCGGCGACCCTGGAACTGGCGGCCAAGACGGATACACGCTGGTGGCGCTTTACCGTCGAGCGCGGCGGGCAGATACTGCGTCAAGTGTTGCGTTATTAGAGCAGGTCCCTTTGGGCTCATGCTCCAACCAAAAAGAAATGCATGGCCGATCTGTTCAGCGTCGATGAACCGGAAAAAGCGTCGCCCGGGCGGCCGCTGGCCGACAGGCTGCGGCCGAGAAACCTTGGCGAGGTCGTCGGCCAGGAACATCTGACCGGCCCTGACGGCGCGCTGACCAGGCTGATCGGTTCCGGCTCGCTCGGCTCGATGATCTTCTGGGGGCCGCCCGGCACCGGCAAGACCACGGTGGCGCGGTTGCTGGCCGGCGAAACCAGTCTCGCCTTCGAGCAGATATCGGCGGTGTTTTCCGGCGTCGCCGATCTGAAAAAAGTGTTTGAAGCGGCCAAGCTGCGCCGTACGAACGGCCGCCAGACCTTGCTGTTCGTCGACGAGATCCATCGCTTCAACCGCGCCCAGCAGGACAGTTTTCTCCCTGTCATGGAGGACGGGACCGTCGTGCTGGTCGGCGCCACGACCGAGAATCCGTCCTTCGAGTTGAATGCCGCTCTGCTGTCGCGCGCGCGCGTCCTGGTCTTCCATTCGTTGGGCGAGGAGAGCATCGCCAAGCTGATAGCGCGGGCCGAGGAGGCCGAGGGCAGGGCGCTGCCGCTCGACGACGAGGCACGAACGATGCTCATCCGCATGAGCGATGGCGACGGCCGCGCGTCGCTGACGCTTGCCGAAGAGGTCTGGCGGGCGGCAAAGCCCGGCGAGGTCTTCGATCCCGAAGGACTGCAGCGCATCGTCCAGCGCCGCGCGCCGATCTACGACAAAGGGCAGGACGGCCATTACAATCTGATCTCGGCGCTGCACAAATCGGTGCGTGGCTCCGACCCCGACGCGGCTCTCTATTATCTTGCGCGCATGTTCGATGCCGGCGAGGATCCGCTCTATCTTGGCCGCCGGCTGGTGCGCATGGCGATGGAGGATATCGGGCTTGCCGATCCGCAGGCGCTGGTCGTCGCCAACGCCGCCAAGGATGCCTACGATTATCTAGGCTCGCCCGAGGGCGAACTGGCTTTTGCCGAGGCCACCGTCTATCTCGCAACCGCGCCCAAATCAAACGCCGTCTACAACGCGTTCAAGGCAGCCACGCGAGCCGCGAAGGAACACGGCTCGCTGCTGCCGCCCAAGCACATCCTCAACGCACCGACGAAGCTGATGAAAGCGGAGGACTACGGCGCCGGCTACCGGTATGATCATGACGAGCCGGATGCCTTTTCGGGCCAGGACTATTTTCCGGAGAAGATGGGCCGCCAGACCTTTTATGATCCGCCCGAGCGCGGCTTCGAGCGCGACATCAGGAAGCGGCTCGATTATTGGGCGAAGCTGCGCAAAGAACGGGAATAGCTGGCTTGCGTGAACCGGTCGTCGTCACGCGTCGAAACGAGGTTTCGCCGTCGGCTTCGAATTCCTGGTTGGCGATCTGGTCCCCGGGGAAAAATGGGACGAGCTTGGCCTGCCGGCGGTGCGTTGACCGATAGTGGCAGGCTTCACAAGGCAGCCAGCCGGCCGCGATAGCAGGGGCCGTTGTGTGGTAACCCAAAAAACCTTATCAAGGCGCACGACCGGGCGGTGGTCGTTGCCGTGATTTGGGCACCTCATTCGCAACAGGATCGCGCGTCGCGCGTGGAAAAATGACAAAAACCCTTCGCAAATCCCTACGCAAATTCGCAATTGCCATCCCGCTTCTCGCCCTTGGCTTCTATTTCATTCCCATCCTGACGACGATCTTCATCGTTTGCGGCCTGATCGACGTGCTGCGTAACGATCGCAAGGATCTGTCGCTTTTCAGCGGCTACTTCCTCGGCAACGGCTTGTTCACCTGGCTGCTTTCGCCGTTCAATCTGCTGGTGGACCTGCTGTGCTACAGAAATCCAGGCGTCTGGAAGCTGGAGCAGTTTCCCGCCGACTATCAGCGCGAGGTCAATGAGGTCCTGGACATTTTCAAGGCACGCAAGGACGAGATCATCGCCGATATCGACGCCAATTTCGGCGCCGGCCGGCGCGGCATGTATGTTTATCAGTGGTACGGCAAGCACAAGATCGACAACGTCGCCGAGTTCAACAAGGATTTCAAATACATCAAGACCATCGCCGTTTCCGTCTTCAGCAAGCGCGAGTCGACCTCCTGGCACTTCGGCCCGCTGCGGCTCAGCCTGCGCATCCTTTACAATCTGATTCCGGTGGAATCCGAGATTTTCATCGAGTGCGGCAACGTCAAGAACTACTGGTACGACAATCCGCTGTTCATCTTCGACGACACGCTGCTGCATCGCTCGGTCAACGAGTATGACGGCCGCCGCTACTGCGTGTTCATGGACATCATCCGTCCATCCCCGGTTCCCGGCCTGATCGCGGCCATGCTCGCCATCGTCTCGGTGAGCGTCGAGCGCATCAATTCCATGTTCTACAAGAACTGGAAGATGATCGGTTCGACCAAGCCGAAGAAGACCGAGACGACCTGAGCTTGAGATCATCGATGCTGCCGGCTCTGTCGGCAGCATCGGATCGCCCTGCATGTGTGAGACCTGGCCATCTTGCGGGCCACTGATGCGCCGGAACGGCTCTTGGCTGCGTAAACGATAGTCCCGGGCCTTTGGCTTCGACAGTTCTCCCTCTTCTCCTCCTGGCGGCCTCAAGTGACGAAGAACAGCTCTCTCGGAGTTTTGGCAAGAACGTATCTATGCACCGTTCTGCTGGGAATTGCCCTTGCAGCCATTTATGTAAGTCTTGAAGAGCCTGTCTATTATTGGGACTTCACTGCCTATTTCGACACGTTTAATCGGCAGGGCGCGCTCTTGGCCGACAGCCCTCTCCAGTGGCTCAGCCAATTGCGGACCTCAATCGCAACGGATGATTACAGCGCGGCAATTTTGGTGCCGCTGATGCCGTTTCACATGGTTTTCGGCGGTTCGAGGCTTTCATACATCGCCGGGATAGTCGCGGCTTACTTGGTTCCGACCGCTCTTTTCATAGGCAAAATGAGCTATCTGGAGGCGGCCACCGAGACCTCTTCATCGCGAAGCTGGCTCACTGTCTGGATTGCGGCCTTTCTCTACACGCCGTTTTGGGCGGCGACGTTTCGTGGGTTGCCTGACATTGCCGGCTGCCTCGCGCTTTCTGCGGCAACCTATTTTCTTTGGAAATCGAAGTTCCTGACCCATGAACCGGTGACCAGCGGAATACGCGTTGGCATCTGCCTGTGGTTGGCGTTCGTGCTACGCCGCTGGTATGCCTATTCGGTTATAGGGCTCGGAATTTCCGCTGCCTTCTTCTGCTTGTTGCAGGTCGCAAAAGACCGGAATTTTCCGGCACTCAGGAATGCCGTCATAGGGGGCTTGTGTGCGGTTCTCGTTGTTGCCGGAGCCGCATTGGCCTTCCAGCAACTTCTGATCCTCAAGATTCTGGGAACCAGCTACGGCGATCTTTACAGCGGGTACAAGACGAACTTCGTTTCGCAGATTGACGAGGTAGGGTCCCGGCTCAGCTATGTGAACTGGCTGTTGATCGTACTGGGCCTTTATATCTCTGTTGTACGCCGAAACGGATTTCCCTTGTTCTGTGCCGTCGCTTCGGCACTCACCTTTTTTCTCTTTACCCGGATGCAGGATCCGGACCGCCATCATTCAATGCCAATGTTTCTCTGGCTCTTCCCTGCATATGCCCAGGCAATCGTTGCGATCGTTTCGACGCCGGCGCTGAGATCGCGATGGTCAGCCATCGCGATAGCCATTGCCGCTGGGTTGGCGTTTTTTGGTACCTTTTTTCCGCTTGGCCGGCAGTTGCTGTCGCCGATCAGCTACGTTTTTGCCAGGGAAGCCACGCTCCCTCTTCACCTCGACAATCTTCCTGAATACAGACGCCTTGTTGATGACCTTCTTGAAAAAATGGAACCCGAGGACCGTTTTTCGGTATTTGCCTCCAGCTCGGTCATGAGCGACTCGCTGTTGTATGAAATGGATAAAGACCTCTACCCCCGCATCGAGTGGGCTTGTCAGGTTGATAGTCGCGATCAATTCAGGCCGGGAACGTTGAAATCCAGATATGTTGTCGTAACCGACCCGCCCGTCACTCATTTGCAATCGGGTGCACAGATTTGTGTCACGATACCGGACCAATATATTGTCGAGGGCAAAGGCATCGGCGCCGCATATAGGCGCATCGCGGCATATCAGTTGTCCGGCGACGTCAAGGGCTATCTCTACGAACAGGTGCGCCCGGTCAGCACAACGGAAATAGATGCCCTCTACGCCGAGTTCAGGAAGAAATATCCAGGCTGGACAACACCTGAGTGGTGACCAGTTCGACTGGTCTGTGCGGTTCCGCCCACAACAAACACAAGGGATTGACCAGGCCGCCCCGGGGGGGGCAGTAAGCGGTCATGTTCAATCTGCTTCTCGTCGTGGTCGGTGGCGGCATCGGCGCCGGCATTCGTCATCTCACCAGCATGGGCGCGCTGCGCCTTGTCGGCCCCAACTATCCCTGGGGCACGATCGTCATCAACATCGTCGGCTCCTTCGCCATGGGCCTGTTCATCGCCATCCTGGCGCGTCGCGGCGGATCGAACGAACTTAGGTTGTTCGTTGCCACCGGCATCCTCGGCGGCTTCACCACTTTCTCCGCCTTTTCGCTCGATTTCGCGACGCTGTGGGAGCGGGGAGTCACGCTGCCGGCGTTCGGATATGCGCTTGCCAGCGTCATTGGCGCCATTATCGCCCTGTTTCTGGGACTTTGGCTCGCAAGAACCGTTTCATAATGCTATTGCCGCGCCGAGAGCAGGGCCGAGCCCTGCCGGAAAACGGATAAGCGAAAAGAATATGGCAGGCGTTGAACAGATCACGGTGGAGGCCGGCGAGGCGGGCATGCGGCTCGATCGCTGGTTCAAGACCCATTTCCCGGGCCTTGGTTTCGGCCATCTGCAGAAGCTTCTGCGCTCCGGCCAGATCCGTGTCGATGGCGGACGGGTCAAGGCCGACACTCGCGTCGAGCCCGGCCAGATGGTGCGTGTCCCGCCGCTCGAGGTGGACAAGAAGGGCGAGAGCGCGCTGACCGGCCACTCGATCCGCAACCAGGGCGATGCCGATGTTCTCGCAAAGATGCTGATCCATGAGGACCCCAAGGTTTTCGTCTTCAACAAGCCGGCGGGCCTTGCCGTGCAGGGTGGCTCCGGCGTCACCCGCAATGTCGACGACATGCTGGAGGCCTGGCGCAACCAGAAGGGCGAGAAGCCGCGCCTGGTGCACCGGCTGGACCGCGATACATCGGGCGTGCTGGTCGTAGCCCGCACCCGCCTTGCCGCCATGAAGCTCGCTGAAGCGTTTCGCGCCCGCGAGACCAAGAAGACCTACTGGGCGCTGGTCAAGGGCGTGCCACCGAAGCGCGAGGACAAGATCTCGACCTGGCTGATCAAGGAGCCGACGCCGGACGGCGACCGCGTCCGTGTCGCCGCGCACGGCGAAAAGGGCGCCGACCACGCCGTGTCCTACTACCGCATCATCGAGCAGGCGGCACAGACGATGACCTGGCTGGAGATGGAGCCTTATACCGGCCGCACCCACCAGCTTCGCGTTCATGCCGCCTACATCGGCTGCCCGATCCTTGGCGATCCGAAATATTTCGAGGCCGACACCAACTGGGATTTTCCCGGCGGCATTCAAAACCGCCTGCATCTGCATGCGCGCCGCATTATCATTCCGCATCCGGACAAGGGCGTCATCGATGTCACCGCGCCGATGCCGCCGCATATGCGCCAGAGCTGGAACCTGATCGGCTTCGACGACGCCAGCGCGGAGGACTGATCGTGAGCGGCGCCACCGACGCGCTCGCCACCGATAAGCTTGATCGCCGCGATACGGTCGACATGGCCGCCGCCGCCATCATGGTCGGCCTGACTTTTTCCTGGGGGCTGAACTACGTCGCTGCCAAGATCTCCTATGCCGGCTACGACCCCGTCTTCCTGTCGATCGCGCGTTCGATCATCGGCGGTTTGTGTGTCTTCGCCTGGTGTCGGTGGCGCGGCATAGCGCTGTTCACGCGCGACGGGACATTGCTCGCCGGCATCGCCGTCGGCGCGCTTTTCGGCATCGAGTTCCTTTGCCTTTATGTAGGTCTGGAGCACACCACCGTCGCCCGCAACACGCTGCTGGTCAACACGATGCCGTTCTGGATGCTGCTCGGCGGCCACTTCCTGCTCGGCGAGCAGATCACGTTGAGGAAATTCCTCGGTCTGCTGCTGGCCTTTGCCGGCCTTGCCGCCGTGTTTTCCGACAAGCTTGGCGGTGACGGGGACATGCTGTTCGGCGATCTCCTGAGCCTCGGCTCCGGGTTTTTCTGGGCCTTGACCAACATCCTCATCAAGCGGTCGAAACTGGTCGAGGCGAGCGCCGAAAAGCTTTTGCTTTATCAACTCGCCGGTGCTGCAATCGTTGGCATATTGGTGCTGCCTCTGGCCGGTCCGCCCGTTCGCGACCCGACCGCGCTGCCGACTTTGGCTTTGTTTTTCCAGGCGGTTTACATCGTCGCCTTCACCTATGTGTTGTGGTTCTGGCTGCTGCGGCGCTATCCGGCGTCAGGCCTGTCCAGTTTCACCTTCCTGTCGCCGGTTTTCGGCGTTTTGTGCGGTGCCATGTTCTTGAATGAGCCGCTGACCATGCGCATTTTCCTGGCACTTGGCCTGATTGCCGCCGGCCTGATCATCGTCAACCGACCGGTGCGCAAGCTGACGCCGGTGTGAGAGAGACTTTTATGCGTGATATCCTCAACGACCTCGAAGCGGGCAAATATCTTTCCGATCCCGATCCGGTGCGTCGCGCCCAGATCCAGATGAAGACGCATCTGCCTAAGCGCTTCTACAAGACCGTCTCGGTCGCGCCGGTGGAGAACGGCTTTGCCGTGCATCTCGACGGCAAGCCGGTGCGCACGCCGGGTAAGGCGCTGCTGGTGCTGCCGACCGAGGCGGCGGCAGCGCTCGTCGCCGATGAGTTCGCCGCCCAGGGCGAGACCATCGATCCGGTGACAATGCCGGTTATGCGGCTTGTGAACACCGCCATCGATGGCGTCGCCAGCGATCCGCAGGCGGTGCTGGAAGACATTCTGCGCTTTGCCTCGTCCGATCTGCTCTGCTACCGTGCCGACGTGCCGCAAGGGCTGGTGGAGCGGCAGAACGAACATTGGGATCCGGTCCTCGATTGGGCGAGGGGGACGCTCGGGGCTCGCTTCAATCTCGCCGAGGGCATCATCCACGTCGAGCAGCCGCGCGAAACCATCGCCGTGCTGGGCAGCCATCTTGCCCAACGGGCCGAACCGCTGCGGCTCGCAGCCATCCATGTGATGACCTCGCTGACCGGCTCGGCGCTGCTGGCGCTGGCTGTCGATTTCGGCGCGCTCGACGCAGAGGGTGCCTGGGCTGCCGGGCATGTCGACGAGGACTGGCAGATCGAGCATTGGGGGCAGGATGCGGAGGCCGTCGCGCGCCGCTCGGCCCGCAAGCGCGACATGATGGCTGCCGCCGGCTTGCTCGAGGCGCTCAAGGGATGACGGCTCCGCCGCTCGCTCTGCTTCATCCCGCAACGCACCTAATACCAAAGTCATAATCCCAAAGACGCGCTGCCTTTGGGCAGCACTTTCTGTCATTTTTCCCGTTGATGGCTGCCCTGAGTCCGCGTTCGGAGGAGAACACGGATGTTGACGCGCAGCTTCGAGGACAACGGGTCTCACGGGAGGAAAACACAATGGCAATCGCATCGACCGCCGGCAGAACGAGCCGCGGCATGACACGGGAAGAGAAGAAGGTCATCTTCGCTTCCTCGCTCGGCACCGTTTTCGAATGGTACGATTTCTATCTCTACGGCTCGCTCGCGGTGTTCATCGGCTCGACGTTTTTCAGTCCGACCATTCCGGAAGCGACGCGCAATATCTTCGCGCTGCTGGCTTTCGCCGCCGGGTTTCTGGTGCGCCCGTTCGGTGCACTGCTGTTCGGCCGCATCGGTGACCTCGTCGGCCGCAAATATACGTTCCTTGTCACCATGACGATCATGGGCCTGTCGACCTTCCTGGTCGGTCTGCTGCCTGGTTATGCGACCTTAGGCATCGCCGCCCCCGTGATCCTGATCATCCTGCGCATGCTGCAGGGCCTGGCGCTGGGTGGCGAATATGGCGGCGCGGCCACTTACGTCGCCGAGCACGCCCCGGACAACCGGCGGGGCTACTACACCTCATGGATCCAGACGACGGCGACGCTCGGCCTGTTCCTGTCGCTGATTGTGATCCTGATCGTACAGGCTTCACTGAGCAAGGAAAGCTATGCTGCCTGGGGCTGGCGTATTCCGTTCATCGTCTCCTTCCTGCTGCTCGGCGTCTCGATCTGGATCCGGCTTTCGCTCTCCGAATCGCCGACCTTCCAGCGCATGAAGGATGAGGGCAAGGGCTCCAAGGCGCCGCTAACGGAAGCCTTCGGCCAATGGAAGAATGCCAGGATTGCCCTGCTGGCGCTGCTCGGCCTCACCGCCGGCCAAGCCGTGGTCTGGTACAACGGCCAGTTCTACGCACTGTTCTTCCTGACCAACGTGCTCAAGGTCGACGCGCAGTCGGTAAACATCATGATCGCCATCGCACTGGCGATCGGATCGATCTTCTTCGTCGTCTTCGGCTGGCTCTCCGACAAGATCGGCCGCAAGCCGATCATCATGGCGGGTCTTGCTCTGGCGATTGTCTGCACCTTCCCGCTGTTCAAGGCGCTGACCTGGGCTGCAAATCCGGCGCTTGCGACGGCGCAGCAGAACACCCGCGCCACGGTGACGGCTGCACCCGGCGACTGCAGGTTCCAGTTCAATCCGGTCGGCACGGCGAAGTTCACGACGTCCTGTGACATCGCAACGTCGTTCCTGACCAAGAACTCGGTTCCTTATGACGTGGTGTCGACGGCTGCGGCCGGAACAGCCGCATCAGTCAAGATCGGCAACGAGACGGTGGCTTCCTATGACGCCGTCGCCGCTGGCGATCAGGCCAAGGCCAAGGACGCAGCCTTCGTGAAAGCCGTCAACATGGCTCTGAAAGACGGAGGCTATCCGCTGAAGCGTGCGGCGATCAAGGTTGCGGACCAGAAGCTCGACGCGTTTGTCGCCGCCAACCCGGAACTGAAGCTGGACGCTGCCGCGATCCGCGCCGGTGAAAAGGCTACTGTGCCGATCGACCAGGCGGTGAAGGACAAGCTGCTGACCACCGATGAAGCAGCGGGTGCGCCCGAAGTCACCGTCTACAATATCCCGGCTGGCGGCGCGTTCGCTATGTTTGCCGACCCGGCGGCCGTCAACTGGCCAATGACCATCGCTATCCTGTTCATCCTGGTCCTGTTCGTGACCATGGTCTACGGGCCGATCGCGGCGATCTTGGTCGAGATGTTCCCGACCCGCATTCGCTACACCGGCATGTCGCTGCCCTACCACATCGGCAATGGCTGGTTCGGAGGCCTGCTGCCGGCAACGGTGTTTGCCCTGAGTGCCTACAAGGGCGACATATATTATGGCCTCTGGTATCCGGTGGTGATCGCGGCGATGTCGCTGGTCATCGGCATGATCTTCGTGAAGGATACGCTCGGCACCAATCTGCACTCCAAGGAGTAGGCGAATTCAAGCGCCCAAAGGAAAACCCGGCGCGAGCAATCGCGCCGGGTTTTTCTTGTTGTAGGACTAGCTTTTGCGAGGCGGTTCGGCTTCCGCGATGGCAGCCTCGTGGTACCAGGCCTCGCCATGATCAAGCGGATGATCGCGCAAAGAGGCAAGCTCTGCCGCGAACTTAGCCTTCACGCCTAAATTTGAGGCAGCCATGCGCGCTGCCATCGGGAACATCAGGATTTTTGCCGACGGACGGGCTGAGGTGATCTCCATGGGCTGTCTCCTTTCTTCTGCGGACCCTTGCCGATTCATCTTTTCATGAAAGTAAGTCCTGCGAACCATTTAGGCAAGATGCCTAAAGAAAGATCAGTATTTGCATGCTATTTAAGCAGATTCTGCTTCTGGTCGATCGTGGCGCATTGCTTAGGCGGCTCGGCTGCATCGCCGGGATGAACGGGCATTTTTGACGCACCCGGCGCAGCGGAAATGGCACACGAATTGCATTTTATCGACTTGGCAGCTGGGCTGCTGGATGGCTCGGCGCGCCGGCGTCATCCAGGTTCGGTGATCAAGCAACGAGAGGCTAGAATGACGAAATACAAGCTCGAGTACATTTGGCTCGATGGATACACTCCGGTCCCCAACCTTCGCGGCAAGACGCAGATCAAGGAATTCGCCGAATTCCCGACGCTCGAGCAGCTGCCGCTGTGGGGCTTCGACGGTTCGTCGACCCAGCAGGCCGAGGGGCACAGCTCCGATTGCGTGCTGAAGCCGGTCGCCGTCTATCCCGATCCCGCCCGCACCAACGGCGTGCTGGTCATGTGCGAAGTCATGATGCCCGATGGCGTGACGCCGCATGCCTCCAACAAGCGCGCCACCATCCTCGACGACGAGGGCGCCTGGTTCGGCTTCGAGCAGGAGTATTTCTTCTACAAGGATGGCCGCCCGCTCGGCTTCCCCGAGAGCGGCTATCCCGCACCGCAGGGCCCGTATTACACCGGCGTCGGTTATTCCAATGTCGGCTCCGTCGCGCGCCAGATCGTCGAGGAACATCTCGACCTCTGCCTCGCCGCCGGCATCAACCATGAAGGCATCAACGCCGAAGTGGCCAAGGGCCAGTGGGAATTCCAGATTTTCGGCAAGGGCTCCAAGAAAGCCGCCGACCAGATGTGGATGGCACGCTATTTGATGCAGCGCCTGACCGAGAAATACGGCATCGACATCGAATACCACTGCAAGCCGCTCGGCGACACCGATTGGAATGGCTCGGGCATGCACGCCAACTTCTCGACGGCCTATATGCGCGAAGTCGGCGGCAAGGCTTATTTCGAGGCGCTCATGGCGGCTTTCGACAAGAACCTGATGGATCACATCGCCGTCTACGGACCGGACAACGACAAGCGTTTGACCGGCAAGCACGAGACCGCGCCGTGGAACAGGTTCAGCTATGGCATCGCCGATCGCGGCGCCTCGATCCGCGTGCCGCATTCCTTCATCAACAACGACTACAAGGGCTATCTGGAAGACCGCCGTCCGAACTCGCAGGGCGACCCCTACCAGATCGCCTCGCAGATCCTGAAGACGATCGCTTCGGTCTCGGAAAGCGCCCAGGTTTCGGCCGCGGCTTAAGCCTTCGTCACGGCGCGGACCAAGGGTTTATGCCGTGACCGTCTGAAGTCCGTCCAACTAGCTATCTGCCCAAGACCCCGGCGAAAGCCGGGGTCTTTTCTGTGATGCAAGTTTGGCGCGCTGTTTGAGCTTTGGAGCGGTCGACGCCATTTCCAATCGACGCAGGTAGTATTGCCTTGCTCAGGGTTGCCGGCGCTTTCGTTGGTCCCTTACAAGCAAACCATCACCCTGTAGGCCTGCTTCCTTATAGAGAGCGATCAAGTCTCTTTGGACGTCGCCCTCCGCCGTCTGAGCCCGATGGCAACGGGGCTGATCATGGTGGTGGCGGCGATGTACGGTCCCTCAAGCCCGCTCGCAAGAACTCCGGCCAAGGGCCCGGGTTCTTTTTCCCGTTAGCCGGCAGATCGCATCCCCGTCGGAATATACCCAGAAAAAGTCAGGCAATTCAGCCGGTCAGAATCCTACTGGATTCCCGGCCGTGGCCGTGTGCGTTTCCAGTGATCATTTGTCGGAAAAGCCCGAAAAATCGCCTTTTTCAGCCCCTTATCCGTGGCAAAGATCCTTCCATAAGCATCTGTTCACGTTGCGAAATCGGCTAACCACAGTCCGCTTGGTGGCGTTGACAGGTCGCGGTGCAGCATGCGTATTCGCAGACCTTGGAGTTACGTCACGCAATGCTGTTCGGACGGGCGGGGTTTTCTTGAACGGCGGCATTGGCGGGGGCGCCGGACGAGCGGTCACTGTAGCCTGAGACAGTGCGCCGCTCGCTCCTGGCTTCATGTTCGCGATCGAACAGTGATCCTCTTGTCATCCATCGGACCTTACTGTGCCTGAGGCCAACGTCACCGGATTGACGTGCCGTGCGCGCCAATGGACCGCGCTCATGAATCCGGGCACGCGCGATCGTCGAAAAGTCAGCGTGGATACGCCGCCCAGTCGGCGCGCGCGAGAGCGGGCCGATCAGTAGGCACGGCGTATTGGAGCGCAGCAAAAAGCCCTTGAAAGAGGAAAATCTTTCAAGGGCTTGAATATCATATTGAATCTTAGTCCGAGATTGGATCTCAGACGGAGTAGTACATGTCGTACTCGACCGGATGCGGGGTCATTTCGAAGCGCATCACTTCGGCCATCTTCAGCTCGATGTAGCTGTCGATCTGGTCGTCGTCGAACACGCCGCCGGCCTTCAGGAAGCCGCGGTCCTTGTCGAGGCTCTGCAGCGCTTCACGCAGCGACCCGCAGACGGTCGGGATCTTTTTCAGTTCCTTCGGCGGCAGATCGTAGAGATCCTTGTCCATCGGCTGGCCGGGGTGGATCTTGTTCTTGATGCCGTCGAGGCCGGCCATCAGCAGCGCCGCGAAGCCGAGATAGGGGTTCGCGCCCGGATCGGGGAAGCGGATCTCGACCCGCTTGGCCTTCGGCGACGAGCCGAACGGGATGCGGCAGGAGGCCGAGCGGTTGCGCGCCGAATAGGCGAGCAGCACCGGCGCTTCATAACCCGGAACCAGACGCTTGTAGGAATTGGTCAGCGGATTGGTGAAGGCGTTGATCGCCTTGGCGTGCTTGATGATGCCGCCGATGTAGAACAGGCAGGTTTCCGACAGCCCGGCATATTCATTGCCGGCGAAGGTCGGCTTGCCGTTCTTCCAGATCGACATGTGGACGTGCATGCCCGAGCCGTTGTCGCCGAAGATCGGCTTCGGCATGAAGGTCGCCGTCTTGCCGTAGGCATTGGCAACCTGATGCACGACGTATTTGTAGATCAGCATCTTGTCGGCGTTGCGCACCAGCGCGTCGAACTTGATGCCGAGTTCGTGCTGGGCAGCCGCCACCTCATGGTGGTGCTTTTCGACGCGCACGCCCATCTCGGCGAGCACGGTCAGCATTTCCGAGCGCATGTCCTGCGCACTGTCGATCGGCGGTACCGGAAAGTAGCCGCCCTTGATGCGCGGACGGTGGCCGAGATTGCCGGTCTCATAGTCGGTGTCGTCGTTCGACGGCAGTTCGGTTGAGTCGAGTTTGAAGCCGGTGTTGTAGGGGTCGGCCTTGTACTTCACATCGTCGAAGACGAAGAACTCGGCTTCCGGGCCGACAAAGACGGTGTCGCCGATGCCTTCCGACTTCATGTAGGCCTCGGCCTTCTTGGCCGTACCGCGCGGATCGCGATTGTAGGACTCACCCGAAACCGGATCGAGGATGTCACACAGGATGACCATGGTCGACTGGGCGAAGAACGGGTCCATGTGGACGGTGTCCGGATCAGGCATCAGCACCATGTCGGACTCGTTGATGGCCTTCCAACCGGCAATCGACGATCCGTCGAACATCACGCCGTCGGCGAACATGTCTTCCTCGACCTCGATGACATCCATCGTCACGTGCTGCAGCTTGCCCTTCGGGTCCGTGAAGCGCAGGTCGACGAATTTCACGTCGTTGTCCTTGATCTGCTTCATGATGTCTTTGGCTGTCGTCATGTCATGTATCCCTGTGTGATGACGTTTTTTTATGATGACGTTCTAGGAGAATGCGGGGTCGGGTCAGACCGCGTCCATGCCTGTTTCGCCGGTACGGATTCGCACGACTTCCTCGATATTGGAAACGAAGATTTTGCCGTCGCCAATACGGCCGGTCTGCGCCGCCTTGCGGATGGCCTCGATCGCGCCTTCGACCGCATCGTCGCCAAGAACGACCTCGATTTTCACCTTGGGCAGGAAATCGACGACATATTCGGCGCCGCGGTAGAGCTCGGTATGGCCCTTCTGACGACCGAAGCCCTTTGCCTCGGTGACAGTAATGCCCTGCAGTCCGGCCTCCTGAAGCGCTTCCTTCACTTCGTCCAGCTTGAATGGCTTGATGATCGCTTCGATCTTTTTCATGTAAAAAGTGGCCTCCACTGCCAAAAAAACGGGTTGTGAACCCCCGCTTGCGCTTCCATCAAGCACGAACTATGCCAATTAGACGGATTCGAAGCGTTCTCATACGATTTCAAAGTCGCACCGCACCTGGATGCAAATTCACGTCATACGCTGCACCGGAAGCGGCATGGGCTGTTGGAGCCTACACAGCGCCGGCACCTGCGTTCGCACAAAGATTAGGCGTATCGCCTATCCCTCAGGCAATCTTGTGCCTGCGATGCCCTCATGCCTACGATATGACTCCTGATCTCGGCAACTCCCCCGTTTGCTTCGGATCGAAAATTGGACAATGCTTGATCGAATGCGGATCGGCAATCCATGAGCAACGAACTTCTTGTCCCCGCCGAAATGAGCGAGGCGGATCGGCTGACGATTGCCGCCGGTCCAGTCGACGGTATCGGCCTGATGCGCCGAGCCGGCGAGGCGGTCGCGGCCGAGGTTCTCATGCGATATCCCTCGGCGATGCACGTCCATGTGCTGTGCGGACCCGGCAATAACGGCGGTGATGGCTACGTCGTCGCCCGTATCCTGGCCGACAGCGGCGTCGGCACCACAATCTGGGCATCCGGACCGCCGAGGCCGGAAAGCGATGCGGCGCTCGCGGCCTCGGAATGCCCGATCAAGCCGCGGCCGCTGTCTGGATTTGATGCCGAGGCCGGCTCGATCGTGGTCGACGCGCTCTATGGGGCCGGACTGTCCAAGCCGCTGTCCGGCGATGCCGCGAAAGCTGTCGAAAGCGTGACAGCCTTGCGCCTGCCGGTGGTCGCGGTCGACCTGCCGTCGGGCGTCTCGGGTGCCAGCGGCGAAATATTGGGCCGGGCGTTTCGCGCCGAGGTCACCGTCACCTTCGCACGGAAAAAGCCTGGCCACCTGCTGCTGCCGGGACGCGGACAATGCGGTGAAATCGTGCTCGCCGATATCGGCATCGGCGACGGCATCATCGCCCAGCTCGCCGTCTCGACTTTCGAGAATGGGCCGGACCTGTGGTTGCGGGATTTTCCCGCGCCGGCGGTCGACGCGCACAAATACAAGCGCGGCCATGTCGGCGTCTTTTCCGGCGGCCCCAGCGCGACGGGCGCGGCGCGGCTGTCGGCGATGGCCGCCGCGAGAAGCGGGGCAGGGGCGGTCACCGTGCTGTCGCCGCCCAATGCCATGCAGGTGAACGCGACACATCTGACCTCGATCATGCTGCGAGAGGCGGGTTCGCTCGAGGAGGTGCAGGAATTCCTGACGGCGCGCCATCCCGAAGCGCTGGTGTTCGGACCGGGGCTCGGCCCCAAACCCAAGGTCGGCGATTTTGCCCTGCAACTGATCAAGGCTTTGGAGGATGGTGCGCGCGCGTCGGCGACCGCAAGCCACGCAAATGCGATTGTCCTGGACGCCGACGCCATCACATCGCTGGCTCACCAATCCGAGGCATTGTTCGAAGCCGCCCGTCAGCCGAACGCTCCAGCGTTGGTGATAACGCCGCATGAGGGTGAATTCGGCCGACTGTTCCCTGATATCGCGGGGAATGAGACCCTGCCGAAGCTGGCCAAGGCGCGCGCGGCAGCCGAGCGCGCCAATGCCGTCATCGTCTACAAGGGCGCCGACACGGTGATCGCTGCTCCCGATGGCAAGGCGGCGATCAATTCCAACGGCGCGCCGTGGCTGGCCACAGCCGGGTCGGGCGACGTGTTGTCGGGCATCATTGCCGGCCTGCTCGCACAAGGCATGCCGCCCTTCGCGGGAACCTGCGCGGCGGTGTGGCTGCACGCCGAAGCCGGCAGCCGGTTCGGACCCGGTCTGATCGCCGAGGATCTGCCGCTGGCGCTGGTGCCGGTGCTGCGCGAACTCTTCGACGCGCGGTAGCGCAAGCCAATCATCCGATTACCCAACTATTCCAAGCCGCGGAATTCGCATCGCTCGATTATTCCACGCTGAAAACAGGTGCGCGCGCCTCACAGCGGGATGTTGTCGTGCTTCTTCCAGGGGTTCTGCATGTCCTTGTTGCGCAGCATCCTGAGCGCCCGCGCAATACGGCGGCGGGTCGAGTGCGGCATGATCACCTCGTCGACATAGCCACGCTCGGCGGCGACGAAGGGCGACAGGAAGCGATCCTCGTAAGCCTTTGTATGGGCTGCGATCTTTTCGGCGTCGCCAATGTCCTTGCGGTAGATGATCTCGACCGCGCCCCGTGCGCCCATCACCGCGATCTGCGCCGTCGGCCAGGCATAGTTCATGTCGCCGCGCAGATGCTTTGACGCCATCACGTCATAGGCGCCGCCATAGGCCTTGCGGGTGATGACGGTGATCTTCGGCACGGTGGCCTCGGCATAGGCAAACAGCAGTTTGGCGCCATGCTTGATCAGCCCGCCATATTCCTGCGCCGTGCCGGGCAGGAAGCCGGGAACATCGACGAAGGTGACGATCGGGATCGAAAAGCAGTCGCAGAAGCGCACGAAACGCGCCGCCTTACGGCTGGCGTCGGAATCGAGCACGCCGGCCAGCACCATCGGCTGGTTGGCGACGAAGCCGACCGTCCGGCCCTCGACGCGCCCGAACCCGGTGACGATGTTTTTCGCAAAATTCTGCTGGATCTCGAAGAAGTCGCCTTCGTCGGCGACTTTCAGGATCAACTCCTTGATGTCATAGGGCTTGTTGGCGTTGTCGGGGATGAGCCGGTCGAGCGACAAATCATGGTCGGTGACCGACTGGTAGCATTCGATCTCGGGAAGCTCTGAAGTGTTGGAAGCCGGCAGCAGGTCGACCAGCCGGCGCATCTGCAGCAGCGCTTCGACGTCATTATCATAGGCGCCGTCTGCGATGGAGGATTTCGTCGTATGGACGGAAGCGCCGCCGAGGCTCTCGGCGGTCACGGTCTCGTTGGTGACGGTTTTCACCACATCCGGCCCGGTGACGAACATGTAGGAGGTGTCGCGCACCATGAAGATGAAGTCGGTCATGGCAGGCGAATAGACGTCGCCGCCGGCGCAAGGCCCCATGATCACCGAGATCTGCGGAATGACGCCGGACGCCAGCACGTTGCGCTGAAAGATCTCGGCATAACCGCCGAGCGCGGCCACGCCTTCCTGGATGCGCGCGCCGCCGGCATCATAAAGCCCGACGATCGGCGCACGATTGCGCAGCGCCATCTCCTGCACCTTGATGACTTTCTCGGCGTGAGCCTCCGACAGCGAGCCGCCGAACACGGTGAAATCCTTGGCGAAGAGGTAGACCGGACGGCCGTTGACCGTGCCCCAGCCGGTGACCACGCCGTCGCCGGCGATCTTGGTCTTCTCCATGCCGAAATCGGTCGAGCGGTGCTCGACATACATGTCGAATTCCTCGAACGAGCCCTCGTCGAGAAACACTTCGATGCGTTCGCGCGCGGTAAGCTTGCCCTTCTTGTGCTGCGCATCGATGCGCGCCTGGCCACCACCCATGCGGGCGATCTCGCGCCGGCGCTCGAGTTCCTTCAGCACGTCCTTCATCGATTACCTCCCAGGCCAGCGGCATTTCGTGGTAATCGTGCCTGCAGGCGAGCGCAAGCGCCGCTTACGCCCGTCTTTGTTGCGCTGCAGCATGACGCCCCTTGCATTTGGCGGCGAACTGGGCCATATGCGGCGACATAGGCGCTTGGGCCGGGACACTCCGGCCTTCTCGACGAATGAGACTGGTTGCGTCTGTTTTCCCTCTTTCCGGTATATCGGCCCCTCTTTCCGGTACATCACAAAGCGGCGAAAAAGCCCCGTGGCATGATGCCCGCGGGCACGACAGCGCAGCCGCGCGGACGGAAACGTCCGCCGCCTTGTCGTTCCATGACAATTTGTTCGACGGCAGGTTGCGCCCTGCCGCCATCGATGTTTGCGGCCGAAGCCGCGTGAAAGAAGATTATTTTGACAAACGAAAACACTTTGCCCGGTAGCAACACCGCGGAACTTACCGGTTTCGCCGCACTGGGTATTACGGGCGCGCTGCTCAAGGCCACCCATAACGCCGGTTTCACCGAACCGAAGCCTATCCAGGCACAGGCGATCCCGCCGCAGATGGAAGGCCGTGACATTTTCGGCATCGCCCAGACGGGGTCCGGCAAGACCGCGGCCTTCGCGCTGCCGATCCTGTCGAAGATCATCGCTCTCGGCACCAAGCGGCGCGCCAAGACGGCGCGTGCGCTGATTCTGGCGCCGACGCGCGAACTCGCCGTGCAGATCGAGGACACCATCAAGATCCTCGCCAAGGGCGCGCATGTCTCGACCGCGCTCGTGCTCGGCGGCGTCTCGCGCTTCAGCCAGGTGAAGAAGGTTGCGCCCGGCGTCGACATCCTGATCGCAACGCCCGGCCGATTGACCGATCTTGTGCGTGAAGGCGACCTCGTGCTTGCCGACACCAAATGGCTGGTGCTCGACGAGGGCGACCGCATGCTCGACATGGGCTTCATCAATGACGTCAAGCGCATCGCCAAGGCGACCGCGCCCGATCGTCAGACGGTGCTGTTCTCGGCGACCATGCCCAATGAGATCGCCGAACTGGCGAAGGGCCTGCTGAAGAACCCGATTCGCGTCGAAGTCGCGCCGCAAAGCACGGCAGCGGCCGAGATCGTGCAAGGCGTCGTCTTTGCCCGCACCAAGCAGAAGCGCCAGGTGCTGTCGACGATGCTCGCCGACGAAGCGATGAAGTCCGTCATCATCTTTTCGCGCACCAAGCATGGTGCCGACAGGGTGACCAAGGACCTCGAGCGCGACGGCTTCAAGGCCGCCGTCATCCACGGCAACAAGTCGCAGAACGCCCGCCAGAAGGCGCTGAACGATTTCCGCGAGGGTTCGGTGCGCATTCTGGTGGCGACCGACATTGCCGCGCGTGGCATCGACGTCCCCGGCATCAGCCATGTCGTGAATTTCGACCTGCCGGACGAAGCGGAGAGCTATGTCCACCGCATCGGCCGCACCGGCCGCAATGGCATGGACGGCATCGCCATTACGCTTTGCGATCCCTCTGAGAACAGCAAGCTGCGCCAGGTCGAGCGCATCATCCGCACCAAGCTGCCGATCGTTGCCGACCATCTCGGCAGCCCCGATCCGCAGCGCAATCCGGCTGAAAAGAACGAGCGCTTCGAACCGGCCAATGACCGCAATGGTCGTCGCGACGGCAGGCGGCCCGGTGGCGAGAACAAAGGCAACGGTTTTGGCAAGAAGCGCTTCGGCGACAAGCCGGCCTTCGCCGGCGAGCGCAAGCCGGAAGGCGCCAAGCCAGCCTTTAAAGGCAACAATAAGCGCCGCTTCGGCGGCAAGCGTCCGGCGGCGCGGGCTGCGTAAGCCAGACCGTATCGCAATCAGTCAGGCTCAGGCTGGCTGATTGCCGGGACCGACAAAAAGGGCGGCTGAAGCAAAGCTTCGGTCGCCCCTTTTTTCATCCGCTTACTTGACCACCGCCTCGACCCAGACGGCAATCCTTTGCGCCAGAAAGGCCGTGGTCGATGGCGACAGCGCGTCGCCGGCGATGACGTGGTTGTCCGGGTCGCCGGTGTCGTCGACAGGAACCAGTTCATGCGGCGCGCCCCAGCGCCCGGCGATCTCGCGGGTGCGGTCGGGCCGCACCACTTTGTCCGAATCCGAGAAGATGAACAAAGCAGGGATGGTCGCCTTCTCCACCGGGGCGCCATAGGCAAGGTCGGTCAGCGCCTGCATCGGCAAGGTCGCTTCGATCGGGTAGCGGTAGGTCCAGAATTTTTCATGCAGCGCGTTGCGCGGCACGAAGATGTGTTCCTTGCCCGCAACCAGCCTGGCGATCTGTTTTCCCCATGGCACGGTCAGGATTTCGGCACCCGAAGCCTTCACGCCGAAATTCGGCGAGATGAACGCGATCGCCGCCACCCCGTCCGATGCGCCCGGCTGCGTTGCCGCCCATGTGACCAGCGAGCCGCCGGTCGAAGTCGAGATGACGATCACCTTGTCGCCGATCGCCCGGCCAATGGCGAGCGCCTCCACATAGTCGTTGATCCAGGCATTGATGCTGCCTTGCGTCATCGCCGCGCCGTCCTGCCCGTGACCGGTAAGACGGGTGTAGAAGAGATTGGCATCGAGTTGGTCGGCCACTTCGTCCGGCAGCGGGCGGACCTCGCCTTTCGATGCGGAAAAGCCGTGGATGTAGACGATCGCCAGCGGCGTCCTGGCATGCAGCATCGGGTTGGCCCAGACGATCTCCTTCTCCAGCCCGTCGCGGATTCCGGGAATGGCGGCTTCGACCTTTGCCACATAGGCCTGCGGATCGTCGCCGATGACCGAGGGATCGAAGCGGATCGTGGTGTCGACGGGGACGCGTGGGCCGAGCACGATGGCCAGTGCGAGGATGGCGACAAAACCTAGCACAGCAAGCACGATCCGTCGCCCCATCGCAGACTCCACGCAAACAATCTCTCAACCTATGGCGGCGGCCACCGCAGGCAAACGGCGGCCCGAAGCGGGGCGCCCGCCAACTTCGCCAGCGACCCTATTCGATTGGCGGCTTGCGGTCGTAATGCAGCGGCCGCGCCTTCCAGTTGGTCATCAGGCTGATAAATCCTCTGCACAGCGGCCTCGGCAGGACGCTGAGCAGTTTCAGGGGCCAGCTTGTTCGGCGCGGGAAGGTGACTTCGAAACCGCCGGACTTGATGCCCCGCGCCATGCGGCGCGACGCGCGGCTGACCGGCATCAGTCCCGGCATCGGCAGCATGTTCTTCTCGGTCAGCGGGGTGTCGATGAAGCCCGGATTGAACACCTGGATGCGCACGTTCATCTTGTCGAAATCATACTTCAGCGACTCGGCCAGGATATTGATTGCCGCCTTGGTGCCGCCATAGGCGGCCGTTGTCGGCCAGCCGAAATAGGACGTGACGGAGCCGACCAGCACGACATGGCCGCGCGCCCGCACGCGCATGCGTTCCATGACGGGCACCAGGCCATTGATGATGCCGAAATAGTTGACCTCGAAGGACCGGCGAAAGTCGTTGACGACGAGATTTTCACCCGGCGTCGAAATGTAGTTTCCAGCATTGAAGATGGCGAGCACGATGGGACCGAGTTCCTTCTCGATCGCGGCGACGGTTCTTGTCATGCGCGGTTCGTCGGTGACGTCGCAGGGAAAGGCCGTGACACTGCCCGGCATCTGCGCGGTCTCGACGACAAGCGTGTCGATCGGATCGTCGTCAAGCGCCGTCACCGCCACGGCATAGCCCTGGGATGCAAGATCTCTGGCCAGCGAACGGCCGATGCCGCTGCTGCCGCCCGTGATCCAGGCGACGCCGTGCTTCGGGTTGGCCCGGTAGAGTGTCATGCTGCGCCCTGTCGACTTGTTGGTGCTTTGCTCTAGCGATGAAGAAATCGAATGAAAAGCTGCTTTTCAACCTCAGCTGGAAAATGAACAGTGGCGTAAGAGAGCGGTCTCGGGAAGCGTTGGTGCAACAACAGTACCGCAAATGCGACTGGACCAGACAAATTCTTGCCTTGAAACCGAAGCTTCGGGTTTCTAGGGTTCGGCGCACCTACACAAGGAATCCTGAATGCCCCGTTCTGTGATCGACGCGATCGGCAACACGCCTCTGATCCGCCTCAACAAAGCTTCTGAGCAAACCGGCTGCGAGATCCTGGGCAAGGCCGAATTCATGAATCCGGGCCAATCGGTCAAGGATCGCGCGGGCCTGTTCATCATCCGTGACGCCGAGCAGCGCGGGCTGCTGAAGCCCGGCGGTGTGATCGTCGAGGGAACGGCAGGCAACACCGGCATCGGATTGACGCTGGTCGCCAAGGCGCTCGGCTACCGCACCGTCATCGTCATTCCGGACACGCAGAGCCAGGAAAAGAAGGACACGATCAAACTGCTCGGCGCCGAACTGATCGAGGTGCCCGCGGTGCCTTACAAGAACCCCAACAATTACGTGAAACTATCGGGCCGGCTGGCCGAGCAGATGGCGGGCACGGAGCCGAACGGCGCCATTTGGGCCAATCAGTTCGACAATGTCGCCAACCGCGACGGCCATATCCGTACCACGGCGGAGGAGATCTGGAACCAGACCGGTGGCAAGGTCGACGGCTTTGTCTCGGCGGTTGGTTCGGGCGGAACGCTGGCCGGCGTCGCCTTCGGGCTGAAGGCGAAAAGCAAGGATGTAAAGATCGCGCTCGCCGATCCGCTGGGAGCTTCGCTCTACTCCTTCTACACCAGCGGCGAGCTGAAGTCCGAAGGCAGCTCGATCACCGAAGGCATCGGGCAAGGGCGCATCACCGCCAATCTCGAAGGCTTCACGCCGGATTTTTCATTCCAGATCCCCGACGAGGATGCGCTGCCGATCGTCTTCGACCTCATCCAGGAAGAAGGCCTTTGCGTCGGCGGCTCGACCGGCATCAACATTGCCGGCGCGATCCGTCTGGCTCGGGAATTGGGCCCCGGCCACACCATCGTGACCATTCTTTGCGACTACGGCACACGCTATCAGTCGAAGCTGTTCAATCCGGAATTCTTGCGCGGGAAGCAGCTGCCGGTGCCAGGCTGGATGGAGCTGAAGAGCAAGATTTCGGTGCCGTTCGAAAAGGTCGCGTGATGCCGCACAAGACACATGCGCTGTTTCGCGACGACGCCTATCTGCGCACGGCGGACGCGACGGTCGTTGCCATCAACGACCGCGGCGCCATCATTCTCGATCGGACGATCTTCTACGCCACGTCGGGCGGTCAACCGGGCGATATGGGTCATCTCGAGCGCGGCGACGGCAGCCGCATCGCCATTGCCGCCACCATTACCGGCGAGACCAAGGACGAGATCATCCATGTGCCGGCGCCGGAACAGGCGGCGCCACGGATCGGTGAGACAGTGAGGCTGGCGATCGACTGGGAGCGGCGGCATCTGTTGATGCGCATGCATGCCGCCTGCCATCTGCTCACCGTCGTCTGTCCATTTCCGATCACGGGTGCCGCGGTTTCCGAGGACGACAGCCGCGTCGATTTCGACATGCCGGATGCCAGCTTCTCCAGGGATGACGTCACGGCGAGCCTGATGGACCTGGTGCGGGCCGACCACCCCATCTTCACCAGATTGATCAGCGACGAGGAACTGGCCGCCAACCCCGGCCTGGTGAAATCCAAGAACGTCCGGCCCCCGGTCGGCACCGGCAATATCCGCCTGGTCTGTATCGGCGACAACGCTTCGGTGGACAGCCAGCCCTGCGGCGGCACCCATGTGAAGAGCACCGGCGAAGTCGGTGAAATCCACATCGGCAAGATCGAGAAGAAAGGCCGCGAAAACCGGCGCTTCCGCATACGTTTTGGCCCGATGCCGGCAAGCTAGGCAAGCTACATTCGACCGTTTCGTGCTCTCGCGACGCACCTAACCAAAGTGGCGGAAGCTGGAAGGCGGGCGCTCCACCCACGCTTCGATCTGCTCGGTGACGAACCTGGCCGCCTGGTGGTGAATGAAGTGGCCGGCGCCTGGCAACGCCACCAGTGCGGTCACGTTGTCGACCTCGCGGAACGTGCATCGAAAGCGTTTACCGGAACATAGGGATCGTCGGTGCCGAACAGCACAAGGGTCGGCGCCTTGACGAGAGGCAGTGGTCCGACATCGGTCACCTTACCAAGCGGTATGTTGGCTCTGTAATAGCCGAGCATCGCCTCGGGATCGGATCGCCTGAGCGAGTCGACTAGGGCCTGCCTGTCCTGCGGATCGGCCACCCAGGCTGTGAGTTCGTCGATATCCAGCATCTGGGCTGCGCCCGGCACCTGGAAGCGACGTATATATTCCGTGATCTCGGCATTGGCCGGATCGGCGATAGCGCGCAGATGATTGCGCGGGTGCGGCGTAGACAACAAAATGAGATGGCGCACGACCTGCGGCACGCGTATGGCCAGCCACCAGGCGATAATGGCGCCCCAGTCGTGGCCGACAATCGCGGCCTGGGTTAGCTTTTCGGCTGCGAGAACGGCCAGCACGTCGTTGACCAGGTTTGCCAACACATAGTTGCCGTATCCTTGCGGCGCATCGCTTTGTCCGAAGCCCCGCAGGTCCGGCGCGATCACGCGATAACGCCCGCAAAGCGCCTGCAGCTGTCGTCGCCATCCCATCCCGTGATCCGGAAAACCGTGCAAAAACACAATCGGCGGGCCAGAGCCCGCCGCCGTGTAGTGCAGTTTGACGTTGCCGTTTACCGCAACCTTGGATTCAAACACCACGTCCAGTTCAGTCAATTGCAATCCATTCGACGCTGCAGTCCGAGTTCGATAGCCCGAACCGCTGGGCTACATCTTGACTTCGAGGCGCAGGAACGGCCCGTGGAACGTCTGGGTGCTCTTGTCGGAGAGAAGAAGAAGATTGTGCCACTGCTCAACTCGATAACCAGCGGTGAACGTGGTGTTCTCCCACGGCTTGAAGGTCACGCCGCCGGAAAGGTCGACATTCGTCACGACCTCGCTGGAATGCTCGCTTTCGCTGACGTCGACATCTGGATCGGGCGTAGGATCGCTCGGATCGTCCTCATGTACGTGGAAGCTGATCTTGTCCGTCCGGCGGCCCCACATGGCCGAGCCGGAAACCGCTCCGGTGAGCCCCCATGTCTCGCTGAGCGGATAATAGACTTCGGCGCCGAGGCGCGGACCAATGCCATAGAATTCCGATGAGCCGAGCTTGTCGACATTGCCGCCCTTGTCGGTTGGATCATCCGGCGTTGCGCTCACGTTGAAATTCAATTCCTCCTTGGAGTGCAGCAAGCGCACGCCGCCGAAGAAGCGAATGTCGGCGCTCTGCACTTGGACGTGTTTGCCGACATCAAAATCCAGCGTTTGAAAATTGTAGCTGTTGCCGAACGATAGACCGACAACACCACCGGGTACCGTCGCGTCCACATTGAAGTCATTATCCTGTCCGGCGTGAAAAGCGCCGGCGATGCGCCAGTCGACATCCGGAGAAATCTGTTTGGTCAGCGCTACCGACCCATAGAGATCGCCAAAGTCACTGCCGCTGCCCAGCTTGTCGCTGGTGTCGCCGACCTTGTCGACATTGGACTGATAGACCGCGCCTTCAAACGCGATCTTGATGCGGGAATCGACCACGGCCTGGTCGGTAACCTGTGCATCAGCCGCATGGGCTGCAACCACGCCGATCGAGGTCACCGAGGCGGCAGACGCCGCAACCGTGGCAAGAAGCTTGCCTGAAACATGATTTCGCATTTTTTCCCCGCCTGGAATCAAAATAAATTCGCTTTAGCCCACCCGCACATTACCGTAGCGGCATCTGGCGTCATAGCTGGTCAAATAATTAGGTCGGGCAGTGTTACGCGTTTGCCACAGAGGGCTTTTTATCCCTGCGAATCAAATATGATAGAGCTGGGTTTTCTGGTCGAGACGTCAGCGCGATGCCTGTGGCGTTCATGGCTGCTTGGGGGCATTGATGGACAATCAGGCGCAAATCGAAAGCGTTCTAAACAATCTCGTCTACGCGCTTTTTGCCCAAAGCGGGCAGGTGGGGCCTAATGGAAAGGCCCGTGACCTCGGCAATGTGACTGTCTTCGACAATCCCGAGGCCGTCGACGTAATCGTCAAGGCGCCGGAGCTTTTCCGAAAGAACTTCTCTCTGATCTCGGCGCTCGGATTCAGCCGCTTCAACACCAATGATGAAGACTGGTCCGTCCGGCGCGCCATTACCCAGGATATCTATTTGGCAGCCGCCAGGTCGGCGCAGCAGCATCCCGTGGCGGAAATCTATGCCACCAGTCTTTCCGGGAGCGAGGCGACGCTGCCCGCGATTCAGCAAGCCCTGTTTGCTGCGTCAATGACGATATTTTACCGGGCTTTCGGCCTTGTTCCCGATATGGCGGCGACACTCGTGTTGCTCGACAGGGTGCGCGAGGTGCTGAGGCGTCTCCAATTTTATTCCTGGGTGTCGCCGACGACCGCCGAACGCGCGAATGCGATCAAGGACGCCCGTGCAGTGATCGCCGATTTCGGATCGCGGCTGATGGCGGACCCACGGGCGGCGGCCGAGATGGACCGCTTCAGAAGCGAGGCCCACGACGTTGAAGGCTTTTCGCCGGTCGAGGAGTTCGTCATGAATTTCTTCGCCGGCGTCGAGACAACAGTGACGACGGCACTTTGGGTCATCGACCGGCTGGGGGCCAATCAGCAGGTGCAGGAGCGCATCCATGCCGAGATACTCTCGGGCGAGGTGCTCACGCCGTATACCGATTGCATCATCAATGAGACGATGCGTTATTTCCCTCCGATACCGTTTCTGACCCGAGAAGTCGGCGCCGATACCGTTCTTGACGGCCGCGACCTGCGCGCCGGGCAGCTGATCATGGTATCGATCATCGGCGTGCACCAGCATCCAGCCTTCTGGGAAAACCCGCGCACGTTCGACGCAAGCAGGAAGGAATTCATCGAGAACAGCTTCGACCGACGGGCTTTTATTCCGTTCCTCACCGGACCGCGCATGTGCGGTGGCGCCCGTCTTGGCCGGCTGGAAGTAAAGGAGGCTATTCTCGCCGTGGTACGCCAGTTCGCCTTCAGTCGGGCCGACGATGTGATCCGGTTCGACTATGCGCTGGCATTACGCCCGGCGGAGGGGTCTTCGGTCAGTGTTTCGCGTCGATGAAGCGCAACGTCAGGCGCGTTCTCGCCAAAACCGCCGGATGTAGTCCCCGAATTGCCTTCCGACCATGGTCTTGAACTCGACATCATGCGCATAGCGCTTGCTTGTCGATATGGCCTTTGACTTCAGCTCGAAGTCCGGGAACCAATTGCTCATTGTGACGGATACGTTTTCCTGCTGGTTCGCGACAAAGTCTTCGTAGCAAACATCAGCCACTCTCTGGCGATCAATGCTGTTCAGGTAATTTTTCCACCTGATCTCGCTGTCGAAAATGTACTGCGCGGTATCTCGGACAACCCTCTCGCTCAAAATTGTCACCGTGGGAATCCCAGGCAGTGTCTCCTGACTGTCGAAGGGCTGGCCTGTATGGAGCATCGAGAGCAGGCTTATGGTCTGCTCTACCTTGTTTCTCCTGGAGAGGAACACGTAGAACGAGTTACCGTCGTCATCGCCGATCGAACTGCGCGCGAATGGCAGGTTTTCAAAAAAGATCTTGGCGCCGAATACGCCGTTTTCAGTCCTCTTCTTCAGGAGATGCCGACCGAAGACCGGCGCCTGCTCATTGAGTTTTTCGAGGTCAATGGTGTCGTCGGCCGACCATCGTCTCATCAACGGCAAGGCATATTGCCACTGAAAATATTCGGTGGGTATTCCAAGGCCGAACTGCTGCAAGACCTGGCAATAGGAATGCCCGGCGGTTCGCGGAGTCGTGCAAATCAGGATCTTGGCGGGATTTTCAGCCGAGCTTTGGCGATCATAAGTCGCGGCGATATATTCACTGTATAAATCGTCGAAATGCATTTTCCGAAACCAACCCCGCCACGACAAATCCAGTTTCAGACAGCAGACAGGAAACCCAGGATGAGCAGGGCCTGGTCCAGCGTCATCAGCGACGGCGGATCGCCCGCATCGATATTGTCGGCAAGCCACAGATCGGGCCGTGCCTTTCGCGTGCGGTCGATGGCCTGCCGGTCGATGACTTGGCTGCCGCGGCCGTACATCATGAGGATGCGGGCATCGATCTTGGCTGCGATTGGGAACAGATCGTAATCGCGCCCGGTCATGGCGTCGAAGTTTCCGGTCGTGGCCGGGTCATAGGCAAGTCGGAAGCCATCCGGGCTGGCGGCGATTCTGTTCTCGACATAGCGGTTGAAGACCGTTTCCTCGACCGACCCCATGACGGCTCTGGAGGCGCCCAGATACTCCTTCGCCGCTGCGCGGGTCTCGAACTTGAGCGCACTTTCCTTCGTGACTCCGCTTCTCATCGCGTCGACCTTCGGCCCGCCGAGCATTGGCACGTCGTTGAGAACGATTTTCGCGGCCTTGGAACGAGTCATATACAGGAACAACAGCAAGATCGTGCCACCCCACGAAGTGCCGATGAAGTGGTTCTCCGTCCCGGCGAACTCGCCAAGCGCACGCAGGCATTTGGAGTAGACGTTGATATCGTATCCTGAACCCAGATAGGCGCTGCGCCCGCGTCCCAACAGGTCTGGGCAGATCACCAGGAAGCCATTGCGGCACAGGAATGTGGCAAGGTAGTCAAAGTCGGCACCATTGCCGGTGAAGCCGTGCAGGCAGAAGACCGTTGCGCGCGACGTGCCGGCCGGCCGCCAGATGCGCACGAACATCGCGGCGTAGCGATCATCCAGCCGGATGAGGATTTCTTGCGTCAGCGCCTCGGCGGAGTCGGCCGAATCCATCAGACGTCGCGCTTGCGGACGGCACGCTTGACCGAGCCGCGGTTGTCGATGAAGTCGCGTTTCCAGAATACCGACTTGTCGAGGTTGATGAGCTTGGCCTTCTTGATCATCGGCAGGATGTGGGACGAGGACCGCGTCGCCAGAACCGTCACCGCGGTGGCGTCGCCCCCGGGAAGGGGATTGAGTGGTCCGCCGTTCGTCGCCCAGGCTTCTGCTATCTCGCGGCTGGTCTGTATCCAACCGACATAAGCGACGATGGCGTCGTCAATCGAGCCGATCATGTGTGTCTGCTGGTCCAGTTGATAGCGCAGCGTCTTCACCATCAAGCCGAACTCGTAACCGTCAAAAGGCGGATAGTGCGCAATAAAATTGCAAACAAGCCCGAGCGAAACCGGATTGCTGGGAACACGGGAAAACAGGAGATTGCTCATGTCGAGATTTTATTGACCCCGCCCACCCCAGATCATAACCATCACTCCGTACTCGCCACGAAACACGAAAACAATCGGAATCAACGCACTGCCACGGCAGACATGTCGTGCGCTCACAATACATCCGGATTGTCGAGCCGAACATGATCCCGAACCGAAGGTCAGCCAAAGGATTGCGGTCGGCCAAGAAGGCAGGCTCAATGTTGGCCGAAGACGAAGCAGGAGAACAAGAATGGCAGAGGACAGCCCTTTCACCGTCGATGCGGACTGGCTGCAGCAGCGTCTCGGCGAGCCGGGTCTGACGATCATCGATGCGTCCTGGTATCTCCCGGCGCAAAAGCGCGATGCGCGCGGCGAATACGAGGCGGCGCACATTCCGGGCGCGCGGTTCCTGGATCAGGATGCCGTTTCCGACCCGGACTCGCCGCTGCCGCACATGTTGCCGTCGCCGCAGCACTTCGCCCAGTATGTGGGCGCCATGGGCGTTTCGGCCGATGACACCATCGTCGTCTATGACGGCCCGGGTTTCTTCTCCGCGCCTCGGGCATGGTGGATGTTCCGGGTGATGGGCGTCTTCCAGACCTATATTCTGGACGGCGGCTTTGATGGCTGGAAAGCCGCCGGCCGGCCGGTAACGGCCGAACCGACGAAGATCGCGCCAAGCGTATTTCATGCCGATTTCGACGCTGGTCGCGTCGCCAGCCTCGCCGACATGCGCCGGATCGTCGACACCGGGGAAAGCCAGATCGCCGACGCCCGTGGGCCGGGCCGCTTCACCGGCACCGAGCCAGAACCGCGCGCGGGTATCCGCTCCGGCCATATGCCTGGCGCACGCAATCTGCCCTATTCGGCGCTGTCGGAAAATGGCGAGCTGTTGTCGAAGGACCGCCTGCGCAAGGTGATCGAGGAGGCCGGTATCGATCTGTCGAAACCCGTCGTCACCTCATGTGGCTCCGGCATTACCGCGGCGGTGGCAACGCTGGCGCTGGAAACGCTTGGCCATACCGACAACAGGCTTTACGACGGCTCATGGACGGAGTGGGGTGGGCTTTCCGACACGCCTGTCGTGACCGGCAAGGAATGACGGCAATGGAAAACGGCGCGCTGGAAGACATCGAAGTCACTGTGACATTTCTCGAGATGCACGTGCCGCCGGCCTATTTGCCGCCTGTGCCCTATAACCGTCAGGTCGCGCTGCTGAAGACCAAGGACATTCCGCTGCATTTCTACCGGTATTTGATGGACCGGGTGGGGCGCAAATGGCACTGGGTCAATGTGCTGAGACTGGATGATGACGAGCTTTCCGCCGGCATCCACCGCGAGGATCGCGACATCAGGGTGCTCTATCTCGACGGGGCACCGGCCGGCTTCTTCGATCTCAAGCCGCATCTGCCGGAAGAAGTCGAACTTGCCTATTTCGGCATGATGGAACATGCCACCGGACAGGGCATCGGCCGCTGGTTCCTGGGCTCCGCGATCGCCGCCGCGTGGTCGTATGGTCCGAAGCGGGTGACGGTGCAGACCTGCACGCTCGATCATCCGGCGGCTCTGCCGCTCTATCAGAAGCTCGGCTTTGCACCTGTGGCGCAAAAGAAAGAGACCGTGCATCCGCTGCCTTTCGCCGAACGCTCGGCCAGCGTCATGCGGCCGTGATGCCAGCCGGAATCTGCCCCCGTCGTTCATCGGCGCTTCAGGCTGCCTTTGGCATGTTGCCCGCACCATCAATGCGGCCAAGGCCGAAGGAAACGAAGACATGTTGACCCGCCGTACACTTGCCGCCGCGCTGATCGCGGCCATTGCCATGCCGAGCCTTGCCGCCGCCCAGGCGACAACGCCTTCGGCCGCGACGATCGAGAGGAACCTCGAGGCGGCACCGCGTGTGAAGCTGCGGCCGAATGAACGCGTCACCATCCGCGAATTCAAGCGGCGCCCGGATTTGCGCCGCATGGCCCGCTCGATCGATATCCAGTCGATCAATTTCGCCTTCGGTTCGGCGGCCATTTCCAACTCGCAATACGACAAGATCGAGAACATTGCTGACGCGCTGCGGCGCATCCTGCGCCGCGATCCGGGTGCCCGCGTGCTGATCGAGGGCCATACCGACGCCGTCGGCTCCTTCCAGTCGAACCAGGCCCTGTCGGAACAGCGCGCCGCTTCGCTCAAGCGCACACTGGTGCGCCAATTCCGTGTGCCCGGCTATGCACTGGAAACGGTTGGTTACGGTGAGGAGTTTTTGCTCGTGCAAACGCAGAACGAGAATTGGCAGAACCGGCGCGTGACGCTCCGCCGCTTCGACGATTTTATCCGCTGAGCGGGACAGTATTCTTTAGCCGGCGCAATATGCCGGACGGACAAAACCCGATCCGAACAGAACTGGTCGCAGGACCGATTGCCGAGAATCGATCGGTCCTGCACCTTGGCAGGAATCGGGTGGGAGGCGCGGACCTGGCGACATAATTTCCGGTCAACGACACCGGAGAAATTCACCATGACCATCCAGTTCAAAGCGTTGCCGACCGACGATGTCAGGAACCTGCAGCGGGGCGGTCCCGATGCTTACGGTGACACGCCCGAGCGAAAGATCTCCGACGGTGACGGCATGCCTTGCCGGCACTGCCTGAAGAACATCGCCGCCGGCGACGCTTACCTCATCCTGGCCTACCGGCCATTTCCGGAGCTCCAGCCCTACGCCGAAACCGGGCCGATCTTCCTGCATGCCGAGGAATGCGAACGCGCCGCCGGAAGCGAGGCGCTTCCCGAGATCCTCGAAAGTCCCGACTACATCGTGCGCGGCTATGGCAGGGATGATCGCATCGTCTATGGCAGTGGCGGTGTCATCCCGACCGGAGCAATCGCCGCACGGGCAGAGGCGCTGTTCGAGCGCGACGATATCGCCTACGTCCATGTCCGTTCGGCTCGCAACAATTGCTACCAGTGTCGCATCGAGCGCGCATGAGGCGCTGGGATCGCCGACAGGAGACGCTGTCGTACTCCCGTCGCATAATCGCGATAGAACGCGATTGTCGATCGATTGGCCGACCGCGGATGAACCGGCGGCAAATCTCGACATCGAGGAAGCGGGGCTTTGGCTCCGCTTTTTTGTTGCCTGCTTCGATCCCAAAGAAAAACCCGCCGGCATGAAACCGGCGGGTGAGACGGGAAGAAGCAGTCTTTTTGTGAAATCAGGCGGCCAGAACGGCTTTCGGCTCGACCAGTTCGTAGCCGAGTGCCTCGGCGACAGCCCGGTTGGTGATCTTGCCCTTGTGGACATTGAGGCCGTTGCGCAAATGGTGGTCGTCGATCAGCGCCTTCAGGCCCTTGTCGGCAAGCTGCAGGCCATAGTGAAGCGTTGCGTTGTTGAGCGCATGGGCCGAGGTGACCGGCACCGCGCCCGGCATGTTGGCGACGCAATAGTGGATGACGCCATCGACCTCATAGGTCGGATCGGCATGGGTTGTGGCGTGCGAGGTCTCGAAGCAGCCGCCCTGGTCGATGGCGACGTCGACCAGCACCGAGCCCTTCTTCATGCCTGAGAGCATTTCGCGCGAAACCAGCTTCGGCGCCGCGGCACCGGGGATCAGCACGGCGCCAACGACGATATCGGCCGAAAAACACTCTTCTTCCAGGGCCTCGACCGTCGAGTAACGGGTGTGGACGCGGCCGGCGAAGAGGTCATCGAGCTGACGCAGGCGCGGGATCGAGCGGTCGATGATGGTGACATCGGCGCCAAGCCCCGCCGCCATCCTGGCAGCGTGCAGGCCGACAACGCCGCCGCCAAGCACGGTGACCTTGCCGGGCAGCACGCCGGGCACGCCGCCGAGCAGCACGCCGCGGCCGCCATTGGCCTTCTGCAGCGCCGTGGCGCCGGCCTGGATCGACAAGCGTCCGGCGACCTCGGACATCGGCGCCAGCAGCGGCAGGCCGCCACGATCATCGGTCACGGTCTCGTAGGCGATTGCCGTCACGCCGGAAGCGAGCAGGCCCTTGGTCTGCTCCGGATCCGGAGCAAGATGAAGATAGGTGTACAGGATCTGGCCTTCGCGAAGCTGCGCCCATTCGGTGGGCTGCGGCTCCTTGACCTTGACGATCATGTCCGACTTGGCGAACACGTCGGCAGCCGTCTTGGCAATCGTCGCGCCGGCGGCGCGATAGGCGTTGTCATCGGCCCCGATGCCGGCTCCGGCTCCCGTCTCGACCAGCACTTCGTGGCCATGGGCGACATATTCGCGGACCGAGCCGGGCGTGAGGCCGACGCGATATTCGTGGTTCTTGATTTCCTTGGGGCAGCCGACGCGCATTTTTCTTCTCCTGATCCGGCCCTTTTGGGCTCGTTCCCTGTATTGCAGGAGTGAACCACGAATCGGTGTGCAAGTGTTTGCGAATGCGCTTGCGCCAGCGGCAGTGTTTCGATAATCGTTGCGCAAAACAGTCAGATTTTCGCAGGATTCACGAAAAATGCCGCTCGACAGGATTGATATCGCCATTCTCGAGACTTTGCAGAAGGATGGCCGGATACCCAATGCGGCACTCGCCGAGAAGGTCGGTCTATCGCAGTCGGCCTGTTCGCGCCGGCTCGACAATCTGGAGAAATCCGGAACCATCCGCGGCTACCATGCCCGGCTCTCCAATGCTGCGCTTGGCCACCAGATGACGGCGATCGTGCACATATCCTTGTCGGGACAATTCGAGAAGACGCTGTCGGATTTCGAGGCGGCGATCAAGCGCTGTCCGAACGTGCTGTCCTGCCATCTGATGTCGGGCGAGTACGACTATATTCTCAGGATCGCGGCAAAGGATCTCGTCGACTATGAGCGCATCCACAAGGAATGGCTGTCGGCGATGCCGCATGTGACCAAGATCAACTCATCTTTTGCGCTACGCGAAATCGTCGACCGCACGGCCATGGGCATGAAGCCGGAAATGGCCTGAGCTATATCGATTCAGGTGATGCCGGCCTGCGAACGGCGGTTTCCTGTGCTTCCGGCACTCACGGACTCTAACGTCCGCTCCGTTCCGGTTCTCGGAACCCGCCATTCTCGACTCGGCCTAACCTGAATCTCAACACCGCTAACCGATCCTGAATGCCTCGGTCACCACCCGATCCATCGGGATATCGTGCGGCTGCGGGTAGATGGTGGCGATGCGCTGCAGCTCGTAGCCGACGCCGATGACCAGGGGCTTGAACGGCATCGCGGCCAGCGTGCGGTCGAAGAAGCCGCCGCCATAACCCAGGCGGTAGTTCTGGGGATCGATGCCGACGATCGGTGAGATGACGATGTCCGGCAGCACCGGATCGCCCTCGGCTGGAATCGGGATGTTCCAGACGCCTTTCTCCAGCCTGTCGCCCGGCGCGTAGGTGCGAAAGGTCAGCGGGTGCCCTTTCTCGACAACGATGGGCAGGGCGGTGCGGCCGCCGCGTGCATTGACGGACGCCATCCATGGCCGCAAGTCCGGCTCGCCGCGAAACGGCCAGTAAAGACTGACCATGCGGCCGGCGATCTTGCCAATGATCGCGTCGAGGCCATCGGCGATCCGTTGCGACATGACCGTTCTCGCGTCGGCCGAAACGGCAAGGCGGGCCGTGATCAGGCGTTCGCGCTCGGGCTTGCGCCAGCGTCTCACATCGGTCCAGTCGCTCAGAGGCGCTCTGAATTCCGGATCGAGTTCATGCATGAAACAGGGCGGCGAAGAATACCGCGCCGGAGCGGCGTCGTCTCGATCGTTGGCCATGCCTCACCTCGTGGTGCCGTTTGAAGAACGCTATACCGGGCCACGGTGCCCGACATGTGCATTCACGACATTCGAAGGCGACTCCCGGGCAATCATCAAAGGATGGAGCGTTGTTGCAGTGCACAAAAATACCTACATCAGGTCAGATGCATTGGGGTGAATTGAGATGAACCAAGCCAGCCATCATGTCGTCGTCGTCGGCGCGGGTTTCGGCGGTCTCGAATTCACACGTGCGCTTGGCGGTGCGCCGGTGCGCATCACCATGATCGACAAGCGTAACCATCACCTCTTCCAGCCGCTGCTCTACCAGGTGGCGACCACGGCGCTGGCGACATCCGAGATTGCCTGGCCGGTCCGCCATCTGCTGCACAAGCGTAAGGACGTGACGACATTGCTCGCCAATGTCGTCGGCGTCGATCGCGCCGGCAAACGCGTGCTGCTCGAAGACGGCAGCGCGGTCGCCTACGACACGCTGCTGCTCGCCACCGGTGCCCGCCATGCCTATTTCGGCCATGACGAGTGGGAGCCTTTCGCGCCTGGCCTGAAGACGCTGGAGGACGCCACCACGGTTCGGCGGCGCATACTTCTGGCTTTCGAGCAGGCCGAGCGGGAGACCGATCCCGCCAAACGCCAGGCGCTGCTGACCATTGCGATCGTCGGTGGCGGGCCGACCGGCGTGGAACTGGCCGGCACCATCGTCGAGCTGGCACATGACACGCTGCATGGCGAGTTCCGCAACATCGATACACGCGACACGCGCGTGGTGCTGATCGAGGCCGGTGACCGTATTCTGGCCAATTTCGCACCGAAGCTTTCCGACTATGCCTCGAAGGCGCTCGAGCGGCTCGGCGTGACGGTCGAACTCGGCCGGGCTGTTACGCGTTGCGACGCCGAGGGCGTCGTCTTCGGCGACAAGCACCTGGCGGCGAAGACGATCCTGTGGGCGGCGGGCGTTGCCGCTTCACCGGCCGCCGAGTGGCTCGGCGCGGCGGCGGACCGGGCGGGCAGGGTGCTCGTCGAGCCAGACCTGACCGTCCCTGGCAGCCCGGAGATTTTCGTCATCGGCGATGCCGCTCATGTCCTGCGGCCTGACGGGCGGCCCGTTCCTGGAGTGGCGCCCGCCGCCAAGCAGCAGGGCCGGCATGTTGCCGCCACGCTGAAGGCGCGGCTTGCCGGCGACACCACCTCGCGCCCGTTCCACTATAGGCATGACGGCGATCTCGCCACGATCGGCAAGCGTGCCGCCGTGATCGACTTCGGCTGGATCAAGCTCACCGGCTGGGCGGCCTGGTGGCTGTGGGGGATTGCACACATCTATTTCCTGATCGGCTTTCGTAACCGGCTCGCCGTTTCGTTGAGCTGGCTATGGATCTACGCGACGGGTCAGCGCAGCGCGCGACTGATCACCCAGGGCGACGACGACAAGGGCTGATCTTCCCCGGCTGCGTATGTTCATCCGCGCCGGACGACAATTGGTCGTTCATGCCGCTGCCCGGAATCAGCGCCGTGTTCGAAACCGGCGCCAAGGCGAAGGATTTTATTGGGCGGGTGAAATCGCTGAAGATCGAACCGGCGGGTGAGGGCGAGGCAGGATTCGCGAAATACCGCATCCTGCTCTGACCACTTCCGTTCGAAGCTCGGTTCCATGCCGTCACCGCGGCGTCGATCTAATAAGCCTTGTAGACCACCTGGCGCACGTCGATGTAGCTGGCGCGGAATCCGGCCTCGCAATAGTGCAGGTAGAACTCCCAGAGCTTCTTGAAGCGGTCGTCGAAGCCGAGCGGGACGATCTTCTCCCATGACGCCCAGAACCGGTGGCGCCATTCGGCGAGCGTGCGGGCATAGTCGTCGGGAAACACGTGTTCGCGCAGATGGGCGAGGCCATGATCCCTGCCGAGCGCCTTGAGGATAGACGGCGTCGGCAGCATGCCACCGGGGAACACGTAGCGCTGGATGAAATCCGGCCTTGCGCGATAGGTGTCGTAAGAAGCTTCGTTGATGGTGATGATCTGCAGGCCAGCAGTGCCGCCGGGCTTCAGGCAGGCCTTCATTTTGCTGAAGAATAGTGGCCAGTATTTCTCGCCGACCGC
This sequence comes from Mesorhizobium sp. M1338, assembly GCF_040318045.1. Classification (NCBI taxonomy): domain Bacteria; kingdom Pseudomonadati; phylum Pseudomonadota; class Alphaproteobacteria; order Hyphomicrobiales; family Phyllobacteriaceae; genus Mesorhizobium; species Mesorhizobium sp. M1338. The sequence goes on from NZ_JAMYLL010000014.1 coordinate 53,304, forward strand.
CTCGAACATCTCGATCGAGGCGATGCGGTCATAGGTGCCGGTTTCGTCGCGATAATCCTGCAGCTTGATGTCAACCTTGTCGGCAAGTCCGGCCTTGGCGATGCGCGCCGTGGCGAAATCGTGCTGCTCGCGGCTGATTGTCAGCCCTGTCACCCGGCAGCCGATCTCGCGCGCCGCGAATTCGGCGAAGCCACCCCAGCCGCAGCCGATTTCCAGCACATGGTCCTTCGGATCGATCCCGATATCCTTCGCCAGCGCGCGATATTTGGCGGCCTGGCCGCTTTCCAGGTCGTTGGCACCGGTCGTATAGAGCGCCGAGGAGTAGGTCATGCTCGGATCGAGCCATTCCTTGTAGAAGGCGTTGCCAAGGTCGTAATGCGCCGAGATGTTGCGCCTCGAGCCGGTGCGTGTGTTCTGGTTGAACCAGTGGCGGATGCGCTGGACGGTGTTGATGAGCCAGCTGGTGCCGCCCGCGATACGCTCGCCGATGGCCGAATTGATCACGAACAGCTCCAGGAAGCTGGTCACGTCAGGGCTATCCCAATCGCCATCCATGTAGGATTCGGCAACGCCGATCGTGCCGCCGGAAAAGGCGCGGCCGGGCAAGCGCCAGTTCTTGAGCACCAGTTCGGCGTCCGGGCCGGGTCCCTTGCCGCCGACGAGGACGGCGCGGCCGTCCGGCATCCTGACCTTGAGCGAACCGCGCGGCAGGTTCATCGCCGCCGACAGCACCATGCGTGCCTTGGCCGGCAGACCTTTGACGATCTCGGCGAAATTGAATTCGTCGAGCCTGATCGCGTCGCTCAACGCCATGCCATGATGTTCCTTGTGTGCCATCTCACGCGCCCCTGACTTCCGCGGTGTCGGCGCAAATTGCCGAGCCCCGGTTCTCGCGGTTCATTCGCCAGGTTCGAACACCGTTGCGTGGTTCCGGCAGCTGACCGGTTCGGCGATCGGCGGTCTCGAACGAAGCGCGCGCCCTTTTTCGCCTGAGCTTCAGCGCTTCCCAGTGAATCCTTGCGACAATCTTCCACGTCATGAGGGGGAACTTCAAGAGGCAGGCTGCAAGCTGGGCTGTGCCAAGTGGGTGCTCTCGCCGGTGTGGATCTGCCTTTTGCACAGCAAAGGCCGAACGCGCCAAAAACGCCTATGGCTGCGGCATTGCGTGTGCGATAGATTTAGCCATGCGTTATGTAGTCGTCATTGCCGCCATCGCGTTTTTCCTGATCTGGGATGGCATATACAATCAGGGCCGGTATCTCGACTCAACGGTGAGGGGCGCCACGCACTTCGCGCGGTCCGTCACCAACAATATCTAACGTCTGCTCGAACGACCGGCGGCCGCGACATCCTTGTCGATTGACGCCGCCGTGCTGCCGTCACAAAAGACCTCCGGCATTTAGATCGAGGAGGCGGCTTTGATCCGGCATATCGTTTTCTTCAGCGCGCGGCGTAAGGAGGACGTGGAGGCGGTGCGCACCGGCCTGCTGGCGCTCGGCAACATTCCTCATTCCAGCCTTTTCGAGGTCACCTTGAACACCAAGGTGGACCCGCTGTCGGATGAGGTCGATGTGGTCGTCTATGCGGAATTCGCCGATGACGCCGCGCTGGCCGCCTACAAGGCGCACCCGCTCTATGCGCGGACCACCAGCAAGGTCAAACCACTGCGCGAGCTGCGCTACTCCGCCGATGTCGTCGCGGGGAGCTGATCGAGACCACGCTCCGGCCTTTCGACGTCCCATGAAATAGCCGGGTGGACCGGCCCGGATTGCGATCAAGTCTTGAACCGGTTTGCGGAATGATGCACATCGCGCCTGCATGACCCGAACCACAGCCACCGGCGCCCATCCGCTCGATCATCTGGTGCTGCCGACGCAGAGCCTCGATGTGGCGCGAGCCCGGCTCACCACGCTCGGCTTCGTCGTTGCACCGACCGGGGTCCATCCCTTCGGGACCGAAAACTGTTGTGTGTTCCTCGCCGACGGCACCTATCTCGAACCACTGGCTGTCGGCGATTCGCAGGCCGCGACGACGGCCATTGCCGAAGGCAATGTCTTCGTCGCGCGCGACCGCATCTATCGCGACAACCGTGGTGACGAGGGATTCTCCGCCATGGTTCTCTCTACCGGCAATGCCGATGCCGATCATGCGCGCTACCTCGAGGCCGGCATCTCGGCGGGGGACACGCTTAGCTTTTCGCGCGCCTTCACGGACCCGGCGGGCAAAAGCGACGTCGCATCGTTCAAGCTCGCCTTTGCGGCGGGAGCCAAGGCCACGGACGCTTTCCTGTTTGCCTGCGAGCGGGTCAACGCGCCTGACGTGGACCGTGCGGCTTTGCAGGCGCACGCCAACGGCGCCACTGGAATTGTCGAGATCGTAGCTGTCAGCGACCAACCTGCCGAACAGCATGGATTGATTTCGGTGGCGGTGGACAATCCGACCACCGACAGCCGGGGCGGCACATTTCACTTGCCGAATGCGGATCTGAGCGTGCTCGACCCAGCCTCTTTCACCGCGCGCTTTGGCCTGCCGGCCGGTGCGCCGACGGACCTTCGCTTCGCCGCGGTGGTCTTTTCGGTCCGGAGCGCCGATGTCACATCGCGGCTGCTTGCAGCCAATTCCATCCAACACGATATAGCGGGCAATGATATTGTCGTGCGGCCTGCACCCGGACAGGGCGCGGCCTTCATCTTCCGGGAGATCCCATGAGCATACCCCTGGCGCCCAATTCATCGGTAACCGTCGGCAATGTCGTCTTCGACAACAATGCAGCCTTGGCGCTGATCGCCGGCCCTTGCCAGTTTGAATCGCGCCAGCATGCCTTCGATATGGCCGGCGCGCTGAAGGAACTGACCGGCAAGCTCGGCATAGGCCTCGTCTACAAGACCAGCTACGACAAGGCCAACCGCACTTCGCTGTCGGCGACGCGGGGTGCCGGCATGGATGCGGCACTTCCCGTCTTCGACGAACTGCGCAAGGCATTTTCGCTCCCCGTGCTGACCGATGTCCACACCGAGGAGCAGTGCGCCATCGTCGCGCCGCATGTCGACGTCCTGCAGATTCCGGCTTTCCTGTCGCGCCAGACCGACATGCTGGTCGCCGCCGCCAAAACGGGCAAGGTGATCAACGTGAAGAAGGGGCAGTTCCTTGCCCCCTGGGACATGAAGAACGTCGTCGCCAAGATCACCGGCTCCGGCAACGCCAATGTGCTGACCACCGAGCGCGGTGTCTCCTTCGGCTACAACACGCTGGTCTCCGACATGCGCGCTTTGCCTGTCATGGCCGAGATCGGCGCGCCGGTGATCTTCGACGCCACCCATTCGGTGCAGCAGCCGGGCGGGCAGGGCGGCTCCTCGGGTGGTGAGCGCCGCTTTGTCGAGACTCTGGCACGCGCCGCCGTCGCCGTCGGCGTTGCCGGCGTGTTCATCGAGACCCATCAGGATCCGGATAATTCGACCTCTTCCGATGGCCCGAACATGCTGCCGCTGAAGGACATGCCGGCCCTGCTCGAGCGGCTGATGGCATTCGATCGCATCGCCAAGGGTCACTAAGCCAGGCACATCCTTCGCCGACTGTCGGCGCTTGTGATCGGCATAAGCCGACTGTACGCTTGCCCGGCAAATGAGCGTTTTGGCAGGAGGAAGCCATGTCCGTCGCCCGCGTCACCGAAATCACCTCGTCGTCGAACAAGAGCTTTCAGGACGCCATCGAACAGGGGATTGCGCGCGCATCGAAAACCCTGAAGAACGTCGAAGGCGCCTGGATCCAGGATCAGAAGATCGTCGTCGAGGACGGCAAGATTACCGCCTATCGCGTCAACATGAAGGTGACTTTCATCCTCGCGGAGTGACCGGCCCGCAGCCGAAAAAAGTCGGGAACTTTCGCCCGCGCCCCTCATTGTCCAAGCAGAGTTAACGACAATGAGGAGCAAGATCATGACAACCCAGACTGGCCACACCGAGGCCATCGCGGCTTCGCGAGTCATTGGCACGTCGGTCTACAACACCGAGGGCAAGAGCATCGGCAGCATCCAGGACGTCATGCTCGACAAGACGTCGAACGGCATCATGTTCGCAGTGATCGGTTTTGGCGGCTTCCTCGGCATCGGCGAGAAGTATCACGCGATACCGTGGGCAAGCCTGGACTACGACGAGGACAAGGGCGGCTATGTCGTGCCGTTCTCCAAGGAACAGCTGAAGGCCGCACCCGCCTATTCGATCAACGAACTGGCCGGCGCGGATGGTGAGGTGGCACGCGACGCGTCCTATGACTACTACAAGGTCACGCCTTACTGGCATTGATGCCTGCAAGCAAAAGGCCCCGTCGAGAGATCGACGGGGCCTTTTGGATTCGAGGCACACCTATCCGCTTATATGCGGCGCCGACAAGGGCGCCGCAGCCTTGGGCGGCGACTGCTGATTGTCGCACGACGTCAGAAAGGCCGCCGCGATCAGGAACAGACTCACGATACCACTCAACTGGGACATGGCGAAACTCCTCCTGTTTCGCCCCGCGCATCCGCACCATAGCCGGAAGCCGCTCTGCCGCACATGACTTATGATGACAGCGATTTGCGCTTCGTGAATCGTGATGCATGTCGCCCAAAAAGTGGCCCCGGTTTTGGGAGAACGACATGCATAAAAACAAACATCTAAAGCGCGGCGCCTGAATCCGTTTGAATCCGTTCAAACGCGACGCGCTTTAGGCTGACGCCACGGCAATAATTGCGAGCCGGCCGATTGCCTTTTACGGCACTTTGGCTAAGACGTGCGCGACGCTTCTTAAGATCAATCGAGGACATCGCAATGACCGCCATCATCGACATTGTCGGGCGTGAAATCCTGGACAGCCGTGGAAATCCGACCGTCGAGGTCGACGTCATTCTCGAAGACGGCTCGATGGGCCGCGCGGCGGTGCCGTCGGGCGCTTCGACCGGCGCCCACGAGGCCGTCGAACTGCGCGACGGCGGCGCCCGCTATCTCGGCAAGGGCGTGCTCAAGGCTGTTGAGGCGGTGAATGGCGAGCTGTTCGAGGCGATCGGCGGCATGGAAGCCGAAAATCAGATCCACATCGACCAGACCATGATCGAGCTCGACGGCACACCCAACAAGAGCCGGCTCGGCGCCAACGCCATTCTCGGCGTGTCGCTGGCGGTGGCCAAGGCCGCCGCCGAAGCAGCCGGCCTGCCGCTCTACCGTTATGTCGGCGGCACCAAGGCGCATCTCCTGCCGGTGCCGATGATGAACATCATCAATGGCGGCGCGCATGCCGACAACCCGATCGACTTCCAGGAATTCATGATCCTGCCGATCGGCGCGCCGACGCTGCGTGAAGGTGTCCGCTGGGGTTCGGAAATCTTCCACACGCTGAGGAAGAAGCTGAAGGATGCCGGCCACAACACCAATGTCGGCGACGAGGGCGGCTTTGCCCCGAATTTGAAAAGTGCGCCTGTGGCGCTCGATTTCATCATGGAATCGATCGAGCAGGCCGGCTTCAAGCCGGGCGAGGAGATTGCGCTCGGCCTCGATTGCGCCGCGACCGAGTTCTTCAAGGACGGCAACTACGTCTATGAGGGCGAGAAGAAGACGCGCGACCCCAAGGCGCAGGCCAAGTACCTGGCCAAGCTTGCCGCCGACTATCCGATCATCTCGATCGAGGACGGCCTGGCCGAGGACGATTGGGAAGGCTGGAAGTACCTGACCGATCTGATCGGCAAGAAGACCCAGCTGGTCGGCGACGATTTGTTCGTCACCAACACCGCACGGCTGCGCGACGGCATTCGCATGGGCGTTGCCAATTCGATTCTGGTCAAGGTCAACCAGATCGGCTCGCTGACGGAAACGCTCGATGCCGTCGAAACCGCGCACAAGGCCGGCTACACCGCCGTCATGTCGCACCGCTCGGGCGAAACCGAGGATTCGACCATTGCCGATCTCGCGGTCGCCACCAATTGCGGACAGATCAAGACCGGCTCGCTGTCGCGCTCCGACCGCATGGCCAAGTACAACCAGTTGATCCGCATCGAGGAAGAGCTCGGCAAGCAAGCAAGCTACGCCGGCAAGTCGGTGGTCAAGGGCTGATCCGTAAGCACGCTAACGTCGAATATCGGATGAAAGGGCGGGAGCATTCCCGCCCTTTTTCATTTCGACAGGGCCCCGCCGGTCATCCGTAACCGTCCGTTAAGCACAATCGAGCGAAAAAGATCGTGAGCCGCCTGAGTTCGCGGCCGAGAGGAATCGGGCGATGTGGACGCGTCAGCACAAGCAGAGAAACACCGGCCGGCTGATCATCCCCTCGCTCTGCGCGGCGTTTTTGGCTTATTTCGGCTTTCATGCCTATCACGGCGAATTCGGCATCTACTCGAAATACCAGCTGGAAGCCCAGACGGTAGCGCTGCAAGGCCAGCTCGATGCGATCAAGGCACGCCGCATGGAACTCGAGCGCCGCGTTCGGCTCATGCATGAAGGCACGCTTGAGAAGGACATGCTCGACGAGCAGGCGCGCAAGGCGCTCAATCTGTCCCAGGCAGACGAAATCACCATCATGTTGCCGTCCGTCGAGAAATAACTGATATCCAGTTAATCGGCAATATTTTCAATGATTTTAATCGCTTAGGTGCATGCCAGCTATGCAAATTCGGCATGGCGCAACGCTCTTACGCGTGTTAGCTTCCCATAAATCGATGGGGAGGAGCTCATCTCCCCAGAGCAGATTTCATCTGCTCTAATGTCCACAAAGAGACGCCAACAGGGAGTGATGCATGGCTACCGCCGCCAGAAAAGCGCCTGCCAAATCCAAATCCGACGGTAAATCGGGGCTTTCGGCCCCCAAGCCTGCCGAATTCACCAAGGACGAAGAGCTTGCCGCCTACCGGCACATGCTGCTCATCCGCCGTTTTGAGGAAAAGGCCGGCCAACTTTATGGCATGGGCTTCATCGGTGGCTTCTGCCACCTCTATATCGGCCAGGAAGCGGTCGTCACGGGCATGAAGATGGCGCTGATCGACGGCGATCAGATGATCACCGCCTATCGCGACCACGGCCACATGCTGGCGATGGAGCTGTCGCCGCGTGGCGTCATGGCCGAGCTGACCGGGCGTCGTGGCGGCCTGTCGCGGGGTAAGGGCGGCTCCATGCACATGTTCTCCAAGGAAAAGCATTTTTATGGCGGCCACGGCATCGTCGGCGCGCAGGTTTCGCTCGGCACCGGGCTGGCCTTCGCCAACCGCTACCGCGACAACAACAATGTCTCGCTGACCTATTTCGGCGACGGTGCGGCCAACCAAGGCCAAGTCTATGAAAGCTTCAACATGGCCTCGCTGTGGAAGCTGCCGGTGATCTACATCATCGAGAACAACCGCTATGCCATGGGCACCTCGGTTTCGCGCTCTTCGGCGGAAACCAACTTTTCGCATCGCGGCGCCTCGTTCAAGATCCCTGGCATCCAGGTCGATGGCATGGACGTGCGCGCCGTGAAGGCCGCCGGCGACCAGGCGACCGAATGGTGCCGCGCCGGCAACGGACCGATCATTCTCGAAATGCAGACCTACCGCTATCGCGGTCACTCGATGTCCGACCCGGCGAAATACCGCTCGAAGGAAGAAGTGCAGAAGATGCGCTCGGACCATGACCCGATCGAGCAGGTCAAGGCGCGGCTGACCGGGAAGAAGTGGGCGACCGAGGACGAGCTCAAGGCCATCGACAAGGAGGTTCGTGACGTCGTTGCGGACGCCGCCGAATTTGCCCAGAACGACGCGGAGCCGGATCCGTCCGAGCTCTGGACCGATATCGTATTGTAACGGGAGGGCAAGGACATGCCGATCGAAATTCTCATGCCCGCTCTCTCGCCGACCATGGAAGAGGGCAATCTTTCCAAGTGGTTGAAGAACGAGGGCGACAAGGTCGTCGCCGGCGATGTCATCGCCGAGATCGAGACCGACAAGGCGACGATGGAAGTCGAAGCCGTTGACGAAGGCACGCTGGGCAAGATCCTGATCGCCGCCGGCACCGAAGGCGTCAAGGTCAACACGCCGATCGCTGTTTTATTGCAGGACGGCGAAAGTGCCGGAGACATCGGCAAGTCCGCGGCTCCCGCCAAGGCGGAAGCGCCTGATAAGGCGGAGGCTCCAGCAGCCGAGGACAAGGCTGAGGCCGCAAAGCCCGCGGCCACGCCGGTCGCCGCCGCCCCCAAGACGGAAATCGCCGCCGATCCGGATATTCCGGCCGGCACGGAAATGGTCTCGACCACGGTGCGCGAGGCGCTGCGCGATGCCATGGCCGAGGAAATGCGCCGCGATGGCGATGTCTTCGTCATGGGCGAGGAGGTCGCCGAATACCAGGGCGCCTACAAGATCACGCAAGGCCTGCTGCAGGAATTCGGACCGCGCCGCGTCGTCGACACGCCGATCACCGAGCACGGCTTTGCCGGCGTCGGCGTGGGTGCCGCGATGGCCGGCCTGAAGCCGATCGTCGAGTTCATGACCTTCAACTTCGCCATGCAGGCGATCGACCAGATCATCAACTCGGCCGCCAAGACGCTCTATATGTCGGGCGGCCAGATGGGCGCTCCGATCGTGTTCCGCGGACCGAACGGTGCCGCCGCCCGGGTCGCCGCCCAGCACTCGCAGTGCTATGCCGCCTGGTACAGCCACATTCCGGGCCTGAAAGTGGTGATGCCTTACACCGCCGCCGACGCCAAGGGCTTGCTGAAGGCTGCGATCCGCGATCCCAATCCGATTATCTTCCTCGAGAACGAAATCCTCTACGGCCAGTCCTTCGACGTGCCGAAGCTGGATGATTTCGTGCTGCCGATCGGCAAGGCGCGCATCCACAAGACCGGCAAGGACGTCACCATCGTCTCCTTCGGCATCGGCATGACCTATGCGGTCAAGGCCGAGGCCGAACTGCGCGGCCTGGGCATCGACGTCGAGATCATCGATCTCAGGACCATCCGGCCGCTCGACCTCGACACCATCATCGCCTCGGTCAAGAAGACCAACCGGTTGGTCGTGGTGGAGGAAGGCTACCCGCAGAGTTCGGTCGGCGACCATATCGCCAACCAGGTGTCGCAGCGCGCCTTCGACTTCCTCGACGCTCCGGTGATCACCATTGCCGGCAAGGATGTGCCGATGCCCTATGCGGCCAACCTCGAAAAGCTGGCCTTGCCCAATATCGGCGAGGTCATCGAGGCGGTCAAAGCCGTCACGTATCGCTGAACCGGGCGGGAGGACAAAATGCCAATCAACATCACCATGCCGGCCCTGTCGCCCACGATGGAAGAGGGCAATCTGTCCAAGTGGCTGGTCAAGGAAGGCGACAAGGTTTCGCCGGGCGATGTCATTGCCGAGATCGAGACCGACAAGGCTACGATGGAAGTCGAGGCAGTCGATGAGGGCACGGTTGCCAAGCTTGTCGTTCCCGCCGGCACCGAGGGCGTCAAGGTCAACGCGCTGATCGCCGTGCTGGCTGCCGAGGGTGAAGATGCGGGCGCTGCCGCGAAAAGCGGTGGGGCTGCCGAACCAGCGAAAGCCGAGGCCAAGCAGGATAAAGCGCCAATCTCCCCACCCGTGGGGGAGATGTCGACCAAGTCGACAGAGGGGGGCGCTGTCCCGCAAACGTCTCATTCTGTCACGCCCGCCTCTGCCCTGCCGGGCATCTCCCCCACAAGGGGGGAGATTGGCCAATCGTCGGGCGACCGCACCTTTGCCTCACCCCTGGCGCGCCGTATCGCCAAGGAAGCCGGCGTCGACGTCTCCGCCGTGACCGGCACCGGCCCACATGGCCGCGTGGTCAAGGCCGATGTCGACGCGGCGATTGCCGGTGGCGGCGCCAAGGCGGCGCCTGCCGCCAAGGCTCCCGCCGGCGCTCCGGCGGCTGCCCCTGCCGTGAAGGCGATGTCGGACGATCAGGTGCTCAAACTATTCGAGCAAGGCTCCTACGACCTGGTCCCGCATGACAATATGCGCAAGACCATCGCGCGCCGTCTGGTCGAGGCCAAGACCACGATCCCGCATTTCTACCTGACGCTCGACTGCGAACTCGATGCGCTCTTGGCGCTGCGCACGCAGATCAATGCGGCGGCCCCGGTGAAGAAAACGGAAAAGGGCGACGCACCCACTTACAAGCTGTCGGTCAACGACATGGTGATCAAGGCGATGGCGATGGCGCTGAAGGCGGTGCCGGATGCCAATGCGTCGTGGACGGAAAGCGCCATGGTCAAGCACAAGCATGCCGATGTCGGCGTTGCGGTGTCGATCCCGGGTGGCCTGATCACGCCGATCATCCGCAAGGCGGACGAAAAGACGCTGTCCACCATCTCCAACGAGATGAAGGACCTGGCCAGCCGCGCGCGCAGCCGCAAGCTGAAGCCGGAAGAGTACCAGGGCGGCACCACGGCGGTGTCCAATCTCGGCATGTTCGGCATCAAGGATTTTGCCGCGGTCATCAACCCGCCGCATGCGACGATCCTGGCGGTCGGCGCCGGCGAAGAGCGGGCAGTGGTCAAGAACGGCGAGATCAAAATCGCCACCGTGATGTCGGTGACATTGTCGACCGACCATCGCGCCGTCGACGGTGCGCTCGGTGCCGAACTGCTGGTCGCCTTCAAGCGGCTGATTGAGAACCCGATGGGCATGCTGGTCTAGGAAGGGAGAGGGCGGTGCGGATAGTCTTCACCAGCCTTTTTGCCTTCATGATTGGCTGTTCGTGCGCTGGCGGTTGAGACGCGGTTTGATTAACGCACAGGTGGGCGCATGAAGACGGTTCTTTGCTACGGCGACTCGCTGACCTGGGGCTACAACGCCGAAGGTGGCCGCCACCCGCTTGAAGACCGCTGGCCAAGCGTGCTGCAGGCGGGGCTCGGCGGTGCCGCCGAAGTCATTGCCGAAGGCCTCAATGGCCGCACCACGGCGTTCGATGATCATCTGGCCGGCGCCGATCGTAACGGCGCCAGGCTGCTGCCGACGATCCTGACAACGCATGCGCCGATCGATCTGATCGTCTTCATGCTCGGCGCCAACGATATGAAGCCGTGGATCCACGGCAATCCAGTCGCGGCCAAGCAAGGCATCCAGCGTCTGATCGACATCGTGCGTGGTCACGACTACCCGTTCGACTGGCCGGCGCCGCAGGTCCTGATCGTGTCACCGCCCGTGGTCAGCCGCACCGACAATGCCGAATTCAAGGAAATGTTTGCCGGCGGTGACGATGCTTCGACCCGTCTGGCGCCGCTCTACGCTGCCCTTGCCGACGAGGTTGGTTGCGGTTTCTTCGATGCATGCACGGTGGCGCAAACCACCCCGCTCGACGGCGTCCACCTCGATGCCGAAAACACACGAAACATCGGCAAGGCGCTGACGCCGCTCGTGCGCGTCATGCTGGAACTGTGAATCAAGGAGAAAAATCGTGGCTGAGAACTACGACGTCATCATCATCGGCTCCGGCCCCGGCGGCTATGTCACGGCGGTGCGTTCCGCCCAGCTCGGTTTCAAGACGGCGATCATCGAGCGCGAGCATCTCGGCGGCATCTGCCTCAACTGGGGCTGCATCCCGACCAAGGCGCTGCTGCGCTCGGCCGAGATCATGCATTATTCGGATCATCTGAAGGATTACGGGCTGAAGCTCGACGGAAAGGTCAGCGTCGACACGGCTGCCGTGGTCGACCGCTCGCGAAAAGTCTCGCTGCGGCTCAATGGCGGCGTTGCCTTCCTGATGAAGAAGAACAAGGTCGACGTCATCTGGGGCGAGGCCAAGCTCTCGAAACCCGGCGAGGTTGTCGTGTCGAGGACCGCCAAGAAGCCGATGGAGCCGCAGCCGCCGGTGCCGAAAGGCGTCAAGGGCGAGGGCACCTATACCGCCAAACACATCATCCTGGCGACCGGTGCGCGGCCGCGCGCGCTGCCAGGCATCGAGCCGGACGGCAGACTGATCTGGACCTATTTCGAGGCCATGGTGCCGAAGGAGATGCCGAAGTCGCTGCTGGTCATGGGATCAGGCGCCATCGGGATCGAATTCGCCTCCTTCTACCGCACCATGGGCGCCGACGTGACGGTGGTCGAACTGCTACCGGCGGTGATGCCGGTCGAGGACGCCGAAGTCTCGAAATTCGCGCAGAAGCAGTTCGAGAAGCAAGGCATGAAGATCATCCTCGAAGCCAAGGTGAGCAAGGTCGAGAAGGGTGCCAACTCGGTCACTGCCCATGTCGAGATGAAGGATGGCAAGGTCGAGAAGATCACCGCCGACCGCATGATCTCGGCCGTCGGCGTGCAGGGAAACATCGAGAATCTCGGGCTTGAGGCACTCGGCGTGAAGACCGAGCGCGGCTGCGTCGTCGTCGACGGCTACGGCAAGACCAATGTGCCGGGCATCTACGCCATCGGCGATGTCGCCGGCCCGCCAATGCTTGCCCACAAGGCCGAGCATGAGGGTGTGGTGTGCGTCGAAAAGATCGCCAATTTCCCCGGCGTGCATGCCACCGACAAGCTCAAGATTCCAGGCTGCACCTACTGCAATCCGCAGGTCGCCTCCGTCGGCCTGACGGAAGCGAAGGCCAAGGCGGAGGGCAAGGATATCCGGGTCGGGCGCTTCCAGTTCGTCGCCAATGGCAAGGCCATCGCGCTGGGCGAAGACCAGGGCTTCATCAAGACCATCTTCGACAAGAAGACTGGTCAGCTGCTCGGCGCGCACATGGTCGGCGCCGAAGTGACCGAACTGATACAGGGGTTTGTCGTGGCGATGAACCTCGAAACGACCGAGGAAGAGCTGATGCACACCATCTTCCCGCACCCGACGCTGTCGGAAATGATGAAGGAAAGCGTGCTCGACGCCTATGGTCGCGCGCTGAACGCATGATAGATTGGCCGCACGAGACTCAATCGCGCAAACTGCGGGATCTCGGCGGCAAGGCAGTTCGCTTCCGGATGCATTTTCACTCGTGCAAGGAGAGGACATATGGACGTGAATGGCGTGGGCTGGATCGCAGCCATCATCATCGGCGGGCTGGCGGGTTGGTTTGCCGAGATGGTCATGAAGAGCAACACCGGCATCCTTATGAATATTGTTATGGGCATCGTCGGCGCGGTCGTGCTGAACGCCATTCTGCAGGCACTCAATTTCGGCCCGTTCGGCGTCGGCTGGACTGCCTATCTAATCACCGGCTTTATCGGCGCCTGCCTGCTGATCTGGGCTGGGCGTCTGGTGCGCCGTTAACACCGCTGAATATCCGCTATGCGAAAAAGGCTGTTGCGGCATGCGCCGCCGCGGCCTTTTTCTTTGCGCTGAAAAGCCTTAGATGACGTTATGACAGCGAACGCCCGACTGGCGATCGCGAACGAACCAGGTTTCCCGATGGTCACTGTCCTCGATACGATTGCCAACGCACCGCGCTTGCGGCATCCGGAAAAGGCGCACAAGCCTGACCAGGACGTGCTGCGCAAGCCCGACTGGATCCGCGTCAAGGCGCCGATGTCGAAGGGTTATGCCGAAACGCGCGAAATCGTGAAGTCGAACAGGCTGGTGACGGTCTGCGAAGAAGCCGGCTGTCCCAACATCGGCGAGTGCTGGGAGAAGAAGCACGCCACCTTCATGATCATGGGCGAGATCTGCACGCGCGCCTGCGCGTTCTGCAACGTCGCCACCGGCATTCCGACCGCACTGGACCCCGATGAACCGGCTCGCGTAGCGCACGCTGTCAAGCAGATGGGTTTGACCCATGTCGTCATTACCTCGGTCGACCGCGACGATCTCGCCGATGGCGGCGCACAGCATTTCGCCGAAGTTATCCGCGCCATCAGGGCGGCAACGCCGTTGACGACGATCGAAATCCTGACGCCCGACTTCCTGCGCAAGGAAGGCGCGCTGGAGGTCGTCGTGGCGGCCAAGCCCGACGTCTTCAACCACAATCTGGAGACCGTGCCGTCGAACTATCTGACGGTTCGTCCGGGCGCCCGCTATTTCCATTCGATCCGGCTGCTGCAGCGGGTCAAGGAACTCGACCCGTCGATCTTCACCAAGTCCGGCATCATGGTGGGTCTCGGCGAAGAGCGGAACGAAATCCTGCAGCTGATGGACGATCTGCGTTCGGCCAATGTCGACTTCATGACCATCGGTCAGTATCTGCAGCCGTCGAAGAAGCACCATCCGGTGATCCGCTTCGTCACGCCGGAGGAGTTCAAATCCTTCGAGACGATCGGCCGGACCAAGGGTTTCCTGCTGGTGGCGTCGAGCCCGCTGACGCGCTCGTCGCATCATGCCGGCGACGATTTCGCCAGGCTGCGCGCGGCACGGGAAGCGCAACTTCAGAAATCGGTCTAGCGCTGGTTGCATGCCGAAATTCGAAGCCACCCGCCGCGTATCCCACACGCCGGACCAGATGTTCGCGCTGGTCGCCGATGTAGAATCCTATCCGCAATTCCTGCCGCTTTGCGAGGCGCTGACGGTTCGCTCGCGCAAGGAGCGTGACGGACGTACCGTTCTCCTCGCCGACATGAGCATCGGCTACAAGGCGATCCGCGAAACCTTCACCACGCAGGTGCTGCTGAAACCCGACGAGAACACCATCGACGTGAAATACATCGATGGCCCGTTCAAATATCTGAGCAATGTCTGGCGTTTCGAGCCCGACGGCAACGCCGGCTGCACGGTCCGCTTCTTCATCGACTACGAGTTCAAGAGCCGCATTCTGGGCGCGGTGATGGGAACCATGTTCGATCGCGCCTTCCGCATGTTCGCCGAGGCTTTCGAGAAGCGCGCCGACGTCATTTATGGTGCAGCACCCTCGGCCTGACGTTGGCCAAGCACACGCAAACCCAGTTCCAACGCGTGCCGGACCGTTTCACGGCGGATGAAATCGCGACCTTTGTCGGCAAAGATCTTGTGTTCGGCGGTCACGGTCTGGCCGTCCAGGCCGAAGCCGAACCAGACCAGGCCGACAGGTTTTTCCGCCGAACCGCCGCCGGGCCCGGCGATGCCGGTGACCGCAAGGGCGAGCCCGGCGCGCGAACGGGCAAGCGCGCCTTTCGCCATCTCAATCGCCGTCTCGCGCGAAACCGCGCCGTATGCCTCAATCGTGGCGGCGGAAACACCGAGCATGTCCATCTTGGCTTCGTTGGAATAGGTGATGAAGCCGCGATCGACCACGGCGGAGGAGCCGGCGATGTCGGTCAACGCGGCGATGATCATGCCGCCGGTGCAGCTTTCCGCCGTCGCCAGCATGATGCCGCGCTTCTGGCAGGCTTGCAGCAAGGCATTTGCCAACTCGTTGTTGCTCATTCCGGCACCTCGCCGGGAAACACCACGCTGGCGGTTGCGATCGCCGCTATGCCTTCCTCGCGCCCGACAAAGCCGAGCTTCTCGTTGGTTGTCGCCTTGATCGAGATGCGGTCCGGTGAAATTGCCAGCATCCGCGACAGAGCCGCGGTCATCGCGTCACGATGCGGGCCGACACGCGGCGCTTCGCAGATCAGCGTGATATCGGCATTGGCGATGCGTCCGCCGCGCTCGCGCACCAGCCTTGCCGCATGCTCGACGAATATCCGGGACGCAGCGCCTTTCCACTGCGGGTCGGACGGCGGGAAATGCGTGCCGATGTCGCCGGCGCCGCAAGTCGCCAGCAGCGCATCGGTCAGGGCGTGCAGGCCGACATCGGCGTCGGAATGGCCGGACAGTTTCTTGTCATGCGCAATGGCGACGCCGCACAGGGTGACATGGTCGCCGGGCTCGAAGGCATGGACGTCGTAACCATTGCCGGTCCGGATGTCGGGAAAGCGCACGCGTTCGCCGGAAAGTCTCTGATCCGCCATCGCAATATCCCGTGCCCAGGTGAGTTTCACATTATCCGGCGAGCCCGGAACGATCCTGACCGGAATATGCGCCCATTCGGCGATCGCGGCGTCGTCGGTGAAATCCATTTTTCTCAGATGATGGGCTTTCTCGTGCGCGGCAAGAATGGGCCAGAACGGAAAGCCCTGTGGCGTTTGCGCCGCGTGAAGCCCGCTGCGGGAAACGGTTTCTCCGACCACGCCAGAGGCCGACTCACGTTTCAGCGTGTCGGCGACGGGCAGGGCAGGCAACGCCCCCTCGCGCTCGCCGATGGCAGCGATCGTGCGGTCGATAAGGTCCGCGTCGACGAACGGACGGACGGCGTCGTGGATCAGAACCCGCCCTGGCGCGTGGCTTCTCAGCGCAAGCAGTCCCAGCCGGACCGATGCCTGCCTGGTCGCCCCGCCCATGATGAGGATGACCCGTTCGGCGTTGGCGCCCACCGCCTGCAGGAACAGTTCGTGGTCGTCGGCATGGATGGCGACAACAACCTCGCCGATTCGCGAGTGGGTCAGAAAAATTTCCATTGTGTGCGCGATGACGGCATAGCCGCCAATGTGTTGATATTGCTTCGGCCCATTGGCCTGTCCGGCACGCGCGCCGCGGCCGGCCGCAACGATCACCACGGCGACCTTGCCATCCTCACTTGAAACGCGATTTTCACTTGCGTCAGTCATGTTGACTGGTCCTAACGTACGATCCCGAAAAGTGTAATCGGTTTTCGGAAAGATCATGCGCTAAGTGTGAAATTCCAAAGTGTCAAAGCCCGTCCTGAGTGACGCGCGGCGCTTTGGTCGCCGCCAATCCCGAAGGCCGGCATTTTTCCAATTGCGCCTTAATGTGGCGTCATTCCGCGTTGCACATTGCGGCGGTTCTGGCTAGAGAATGTGCAGCGAATGAACGTGCTTGGTTTTTGTGCATGGTTAACTTGACCAAATTGGCCGCGCCGCTCGATGTCGGTGGTGTGAAAATCCGCAATCGCGTGTTCCTCGCGCCGATGTCGGGGATTACAGACGAGCCGTTCCGGCAACGCGCCCACGCGCATGGCGCGGGCCTGGTCGTGTCCGAAATGGTGGCCAGCGGCGAGTTGGCCAAGGGAAGGGCCGGTTTCAACCTGCGCATACGCCACTCCGGTCTGCCGGTCCATATGGTCCAGCTTGCCGGCCGCGAGGCTGCGCACATGGCGGAAGGCGCCAGGATAGCCGCCGGCGAGGGCGCCGACATCATCGACATCAACATGGGTTGCCCGGCCAAGAAGGTTACTGGCGGCTATGCCGGCTCGGCATTGATGCTGGATCTCGACCATGCGCTGTCGCTGATCGACGCCGTTGTCGGCGCGGTCGAGGTGCCGGTGACTGTCAAGATGCGGCTCGGCTGGGACGAAGGCGCGCTCAACGCGCCTATGCTGGCGCGCCGCGCCGAGCAGGCCGGCGTCAGGATGGTGACCGTGCACGGCCGCACGCGCTGCCAATTCTATCAAGGCAAGGCCGACTGGCGCGCCATCGCCCGCGTCAAGGAAGCCGTGTCCATCCCGGTCGTCGCCAATGGCGATGTTTCTTCGCCAGCGGAAGCTGCCGACATTCTCGACCAATCCGGCGCCGATGCCGTGATGGTCGGCCGTGCGCATTATGGTGCTCCCTGGATCGCCGGCGGCATTGCGGCGGAAGCGACAGGCGAGACGACGCCAAAGCTTCCACGGGCCCCGATGGCGCTGGCTGACTACATCGTGTCCCACTATGAGGACATGCTGGCACTCTACGGCGTCGAGAGCGGCCTACGCCAGGCGCGCAAGCACCTCGGCTGGTATCTCGACCGCCATGCCGGCGGTGTCGCCGACGACAGCCGAAAGGCCATACTGACCGCATTCAAGCCCGCGCGCGTCATTGGCTTGCTGCGCGACGTGTTTTCGCGCGATCCGCAACCATTGAACCTGCGGAGCGCGGCATGAACGCCAACGTCACACAGGGCAGCGAGATGGCGGACGCCGCCCATATCGTGCTCAACACCATCCGCCGCCCGGTAATCATGGTCGATACGGACGGGTTCATCACCTACGCCAACGCCGATGCCGAGGATTTCTTTCGCTCGAGCGCGACGATGCTGGCGCGCAACACCCTGTCAAAGCTCATTCCGTTCGGCAGCCCTTTACTGACCTTGGTCGATCAGGTGCGCGAGCGCCGGGCTCCGGTCAACGAATACCGGGTCGACGTTTCGTCGCCGCGCCTCGGCATCGAGAAGGTCGTCGATCTCTATGTCGCGCCGGTGCCGGAATTTCCGGGTTGCGTGGTGGTGATGTTCCAGGAACGGTCGATGGCCGACAAGATCGACCGGCAGATGACGCATCGGGGCGCGGCGCGCTCGGTGACCGGTCTGGCGGCGATGCTTGCCCATGAGATCAAGAACCCGCTCTCCGGCATCCGGGGTGCTGCCCAGCTCCTCGAACTGTCGGCTTCCGACGAGGACCGTGCGCTGACGCGGCTGATCACCGACGAGACCGACCGCATCGTGTCGCTGGTCGACCGCATGGAGGTATTTTCCGATGAGCGGCCGATCGATCGCTACCCCGTCAACATCCATGTCGTGCTCGACCATGTGAAGGCAATTGCCAAGAACGGTTTTGCCAAGAGAATCAAGATATTGGAGGATTATGATCCTTCATTGCCTCCGGTGTTTGCCAACCGTGACCAGCTCATCCAGGTGTTCCTCAACCTCGTCAAGAACGCCGCCGAGGCGATCGGCAGCGACCCACAGGGCGAGATCGTTCTGTCGACCGCCTTCCGGCCGGGCATCCGCGTTTCCGTTCCGGGCACGCAGGACCGCGTCTCGCTGCCGCTGGAATTCTGCGTGCGCGACAACGGCTCGGGCGTCTCGGAAGATATTTTGCCGATCCTGTTCGACCCGTTCATCACCACCAAGCCAAACGGCTCGGGGCTGGGGTTGGCGCTGGTCGCCAAGATCGTCGGCGAGCATGGCGGCATCATCGAATGCGAATCGACGCCGCGCGGGACCACATTCCGCATCCTGATGCCGGCCTGGAAAGAGACGCCACACGGCGCCGATGAAGACGGTGAAGGAGACCGCAAATGACCGTTCGCGGCAATATTCTCGTCGCCGACGACGATGCGGCGATCCGCACCGTCCTAAACCAGGCCCTATCGCGCGTCGGCCACGAGGTGCGTGTCACCTCCAACGCTTCGACGCTATGGCGCTGGGTGGCGGCGGGCGAGGGCGATCTGGTCATCACCGATGTGGTGATGCCGGACGAGAATGCCTTCGACATGCTGCCGCGCATCAAGAAGGCGCGGCCGGAACTGCCGGTTATCGTCATGAGCGCCCAGAACACCTTCATGACGGCGATCCGCGCCTCCGAAACCGGTGCCTACGAATACCTGCCGAAGCCGTTCGACCTTACCGAGCTGCTTAACATCGTCAACCGGGCGCTTTCCGAACCGCGGCGGCCGAAGATCGATGCGCGGCCGGAAGAACAGCCCGACGCAATGCCCCTGGTCGGCCGCTCGGCAGCCATGCAGGACATCTACCGCATGCTGGCGCGCATGATGCAGACCGACCTGACGGTGATGATTTCGGGCGAATCCGGCACCGGCAAGGAGCTGGTGGCACGCGCGCTGCATGAATATGGCCGCCGTCGCGGCGGCCCGTTCGTTGCCATCAACATGGCGGCAATCCCGCGCGATCTGATCGAATCGGAACTGTTCGGCCACGAGAAGGGCGCCTTCACCGGCGCGCAGAACCGCTCGACCGGCCGCTTCGAGCAGGCCGAGGGCGGCACGCTGTTCCTCGACGAGATCGGCGACATGCCGATGGAGGCGCAGACGCGCCTGCTGCGCGTCCTGCAGCAGGGCGAGTACACGACCGTTGGCGGACGCACGCCGATCAAGACCGACGTGCGCATCGTCGCCGCCACCAACAAGGATCTGCGCACGCTGATCAACCAGGGGCTTTTCCGCGAGGATCTTTTCTATCGCCTCAACGTCGTGCCGCTCAGGCTGCCGGCGCTGCGCGAGCGCTCCGAGGACGTGCCGGACCTCGTCCGCCACTTCTTCAAGCTCGGCGAGATGGAAGGCCTGCAGACCAAGCGCATCTCGTCGGGCGGCATCGAACTGATGAAGCGCTATCCGTGGCCGGGCAATGTGCGCGAACTGGAAAACCTGGTTCGCAGGCTCGCCGCGCTCTATTCGCAGGACGAGATTTCCGCCGAGATCATCGAAGCCGAGCTCAAGACCGGCGAACGTCCGGTAGTGCCGGGCGGCGGCAACCTCATTCCCGACGACCTGTCGATCGGCCAGGCGGCCGAGCATTTCCTGCAGCGCTATTTCGCCTCCTTTGCCGGCGAATTGCCGCCCGCCGGCCTCTATCAGCGCATTCTGGCCGAGGTCGAATATCCGTTGGTCCTGGCCTCGATGACGGCCACCCGCGGCAACCAGATCAAGGCCGCCGAATTGCTGGGCTTGAACCGCAACACGCTGCGCAAGAAGATTCGCGAACTCGGCGTCAACGTCTACAAATCGTCGCGGCAGGGCTGAGCCCAATCCGGGCCTCGCTCTCTTTTCGGGGGACGGCTCGCGAAAGATTTCCGTCTCGGTCACACTTGTTGCATAATCGCCACAATGCGTTGCATACATCCGACGCAATCATGGCTCTAGACGGCGACATGGCTCCGCAGGCACCGACAACAAACCAACCGCTTTTCAGCGAACCCGGCGCGCGTGACGGGCGCCGGCTGCTGGCGCTGCCCGGCGTGGTCGCGGTCGTCGGCGCGCTGATGACGGCGGCGATCTCGTTCACCATCCTTGTCGGCGCCACGCCGATCACGCCGAACGAGTCGACGACGCTGGCGCTGATTGCCCTCAACGCCGCTTTCGTCCTGTTCCTCATCGCGCTGGTCGGGCGTGAAGTGCACCGCATCCTGATGGCGCGCCGGCACGGCAAGGCGGCCTCGCGGCTGCATGTGCGCATCGTCGCCATGTTCGCTCTGGTTGCCGCCATTCCCGCGATCATGGTGGCCATCATCGCCTCGATCACACTCGATATCGGCCTCGACCGCTGGTTCGAGATCCGCACCAAGACGATCGTCAATTCGTCGCTGTCGATCGCCGACGCCTATGTCCAGGAAAATGCCCGCAACCTGCAGGGCACGACACTGTCGATGGCCTATGATCTCGATGCGTCGCGCACGCTCTACGGTCTCGATCGAACCGGTTTCCTCGACCTCATGAACAAGGAAGCGGTGGGCCGGTCGCTGGCGCATGCGGCGTTGATCAAGCCTGACGGCTCTTTCGTGATGAGCGCCAAGACCGATACGAATTTCGCCATGCCCGAGCCGCCGGAAGGCGCCGTGGCGAGCGCTGCCGACGGCAAGCCGGTGCTGATCGAACCGAAAACGCGCAACATCATGGGCGCCATCGTCAAGCTGCGCGAGATCGAAGGGCTCTATCTCTACACCATTCGCCTCGTCGACCCCGAGGTGATCAAGGCAAGGCAGATCGTCAGGTCCAACACCGATGAATATCGCGGGCTGGAAGACAACCGCCGCACCTCGCAGGTGGCGTTCGCGCTGCCCTATCTGTCGCTGACGCTGATCATCATCCTGTCCGCGATCTGGACCGGCATCGCCGTCGCTGACCGTCTGGTCCGGCCCATTCGCCAGCTTATCGGTGCCGCCGACGAGGTCGCGACCGGCAATCTCGACGTTGCAGTTCCCGTCAGGCCATCGGATGGCGATGTCGCCTCGCTCGGCGACACGTTCAATAAGATGCTTCTGGAGCTGAAATCACAGCGCAACGAGATCCTGTCGGCCAAGGACCTGATCGACGAACGGCGCCGCTTTTCGGAAGCCGTGCTTGCCGGTGTTACCGCCGGCGTCATCGGCGTCGACCCCTACGGCATCGTCACCATCGTCAACCGTTCGGCCGAGGCGATGCTGGCCATTTCAGCCAACGCCGCCCTTGGGCAGAACCTCTCAGCCGTGCTGCCACATGTCGGTCGCGTCTTCGAGATCGGCCGCAAGTCCGGCAAGCCTGTCTACCGCGAGCAGGTGACCTTCTACCGTGCGGGTGCCGAGCGGACCTTCAACGTGCAGATCACCATCGAGGCCGGCGATGACGGTTCGGAGGAAAAATCCTATGTCGTGACGGTCGACGACATCACCGATCTGGTGCAGGCGCAGCGCTCCTCCGCCTGGGCCGACGTGGCGCGGCGCATCGCCCACGAGATCAAGAATCCGCTGACGCCGATCCAGCTTTCGGCCGAGCGCATCAAGCGACGCTTCGGCAAGGTCATCACCGAGGATCGCGAGATTTTCGATCAATGCACCGAGACCATCATCCGGCAAGTCGAGGACATTGGCCGCATGGTCGACGAATTCTCGGCTTTCGCCCGTATGCCAAAGCCCGAGATGAAGGCTATCGACCTGCGCGAATCGTTGCGCGAGGCCTCGTTCCTGGTTGAAGTCAGCCGGGCCGACATTGCCTTCGAACGCGTCTTCGGCAACGAGCCGCTCAAGGGCACCTTCGACAGCCGTCTGATGGCGCAGGCTTTCGGCAATGTGATCAAGAACGCCGCCGAGGCGATTGACGGATTGGAACAAAAGGATGGTTCGCACGGCATAATCCGGATTCAAGCCGGGCGCCAGAATGGTGCGATTCGCATCGACGTCATCGACAATGGCAAAGGCCTGCCGCGCGAAAATCGCCAGCGGTTGCTCGAGCCCTATATGACGACGCGCGAGAAGGGTACCGGGCTTGGCCTCGCTATCGTCAAGAAGATCGTGGAGGACCATGGTGGCAGGCTGGAACTTCACGATGCGCCCCCGGATTTCCACGACGGACGCGGCGCGATGATCAGCATCATCCTGCCGCCCGCGGCTGCCGCGTCTCCGCGCGGCGAGAGCAGGACGGAAAACGAACGAGAAACTGAAAAGGTCGGTAATGGCGTCTGATATTCTCATCGTCGATGACGAGGAAGACATCCGTGAACTCGTCGCGGGCATCCTGAGCGACGAAGGTCACGAAACCCGCACGGCATTCGATGCCGACAGCGCGCTGGCGGCGATCGCCGATCGGGCGCCGCGGCTGATTTTCCTCGACATCTGGCTGCAGGGCTCGCGTCTGGACGGGCTGGCGCTGCTCGACGAGATCAAGACGATGCACCCAACCTTGCCGGTGGTGATGATCTCGGGCCACGGCAACATCGAAACGGCGGTCTCCGCCATCCGTCGCGGCGCCTATGACTTCATCGAAAAGCCGTTCAAGGCCGACAGGCTGATCCTCATTGCCGAGCGTGCGCTCGAGACCTCGAAACTGCGGCGCGAGGTTTCCGACCTCAAGCTGCGCAGCGGCGAAACCTTCGATCTGATCGGCATGTCGTCGGCGATGAGCCAGTTGCGCCAGACCATCGAACGCGTCGCCCCGACCAACAGCCGCGTGATGATCATCGGCCCGTCAGGTTCGGGCAAGGAACTGGCCGCGCGTGCCATCCACACGCTGTCGGCGCGTAAAACCGCGCCGTTCGTGACGCTGAGCGCCGCCAACATTACGCCCGAGCGCATGGAGATCGAGCTGTTCGGCACCGAATCGAACGGTGTCGAGCGCAAGGTCGGCGCGCTGGAGGAGGCGCATCGCGGCATCCTCTACATCGATGAAGTCGCCGACATGCCGCGCGAGACGCAGAACAAGATCCTGCGCGTGCTGGTCGAGCAGCAGTTCGAGCGGGTAGGGGGCACCAAGCGGGTCAAGGTCGATGTCCGCATCATCTCGTCGACCTCGCAGAACCTCGAAGCGATGATCGCCGACGGCCGTTTCCGCGAGGATCTCTACCACCGCCTGGCGGTGGTTCCGGTCATGGTGCCGGGACTGGCCGAGCGGCGCGAGGACATTCCATACCTCGTCGACAATTTCATGAAGCAGATCGCCCGCCAGGCCGGCATCAAGCCGCGCCGCATCGGCGATGACGCGCTGGCCGTACTGCAGGCGCACAATTGGCCGGGCAACGTTCGTCAGCTGCGTAACAATGTCGAGCGTCTCATGATCCTGGCCCGCGGCGACGACGTCGATGCGCCGATCACCGCCGACCTTTTGCCGGCCGAGATCGGCGATGTCATGCCGCGCACGCCGAATCAATCCGACCAGCACATCATGGCGCTGCCGCTGCGCGAGGCGCGCGAACAGTTCGAGAAGGACTACCTGATCGCCCAGATCAATCGCTTCGGCGGTAACATCTCGAAAACCGCCGAGTTCATCGGCATGGAGCGCTCCGCCTTGCATCGCAAGCTGAAGTCCCTGGGCGTCTGAGCACGGCGTCCAGCCATCCGCACTTGGGCCAACCATTTGCCGGTTACGGCGGCGGCGGAATCGCATAAGAAAGCCCGAGAATTTCCGAGGGGTCGCCAATGCCGCGCATTGCCTATGTCAACGGGCGCTACGTCGCTCACGCGGACGCTGCCGTGCATATCGAGGATCGCGGCTATCAGTTCGCCGACGGCGTCTATGAGGTCTGCGAGGTGGCGCGTGGCTTCATCGTCGACATGCCGCGCCATCTGGCCCGGCTGAACCGCTCGCTGACCGAATTGTCGATCGCCTGGCCGGTCACTGCAGGCGTGCTGCCGCTGATCCTGCGCGAGGTGGTCAACCGCAATCATGTCGCCAACGGCCTGGTCTATGTCCAGGTGACGCGCGGCGTTGCCAGCCGCGACTTTGTCTTCCCGTCCGCGGACACCAAGCCATCCCTGGTGGTGACCGCCAGGAAGGCCGATCCTGCCGCTGGAGCAAAGCGCGCCGAGACCGGCATCTCGGTGATCACGGTGCCGGAGAACCGCTGGGACCGCGTCGACATCAAGAGTGTCGGGCTGCTGCCCAATGTACTGGCCAAGCAGAAGGCCAAGGAAGCTGGCGCGCAGGAGGCGTGGTTCGTCGACACCGATGGTAACGTCAAGGAAGGCGGGTCGTCCAACGCCTGGATCGTCACCCGGGATGGTGTCCTTGTCACCAGGCCGGCCGAGCATGGCATCCTGCGCGGAATCACCCGCACGACCATGTTTGAAGTGGCGGCCAAGCTCGGCCTGAAGATCGAGGAGCGTGGCTTTTCCGTCGCCGAGGCCAAGGCGGCACGCGAGGCGTTCATCAGCTCCGCAACGACAATCGCCATGCCGGTCGTGGCCATCGACGGCGATCCGGTCGCCAATGGGCACCCCGGCTCAGTAACACTTTCGTTGCGGCAAGCCTTTTTTGACATTGCGGAAAAAAGTCCAGCCTGATAACCGCACAGGTGGAATGAACATCAATATATCTCGTTCTGCTTGTCGTTACTGACGACAAGACGGTGTTTGCGAGCTTGACATGCGCCCGTTAATTTGGCGCATTGGCTTGCAAACCGAAGGGGATCGGCGAAAGACAAGAACAATGGCGGAACGATCGCAAAACCTTCAGGACCTGTTCCTGAATTCAGTTCGCAAGAGCAAGAACCCGCTCACCATCTTCCTCATCAACGGCGTCAAGCTGACCGGCGTGGTCACTTCGTTCGACAATTTCTGTGTCCTGCTGCGCCGTGACGGTCACTCCCAGCTCGTCTACAAGCATGCCATTTCCACGATCATGCCGAGCCAGCCGGTTCAGATGTTCGATGGCGAGGAAAGTCAGGGCGCCTGATTGGCACGTGAGAAAGACGCGGACGCTACCGTTCGCGGAAAACCAGCGCATCATCCCGGGACGGAAGCCAAGGGTCCGACCCGGGCCGTTGTCATTGTGCCCGTCCTTACCCGCCACCAGCGCAACGACGACGAGACCAACCGTCCACGGCTGATGCGTTCGGCTGATGCTCGTCACGATGAGGCCGTCGGCCTTGCCCGCGCCATCAACCTTGATCTGATCCATACCGCGGTGGTGACCGTCAACGATCCGCGCCCGGCGACGCTGCTCGGCAGCGGCAAGGTCGCGGAATTCGCGGAAATCGTCAAAGAGGGGCATGCCGAAGTGGTCATTGTCGACCATCCGCTGACCCCGGTGCAGCAGCGCAATCTCGAGAAAGAGCTGGACGCCAAGGTGCTGGACCGCACCGGGCTGATCCTCGAGATATTCGGCGAGCGGGCGCGCACCAAGGAAGGCACGCTGCAGGTCGAGCTCGCCCATCTCAACTACCAGAAGGGCCGTCTCGTGCGCAGCTGGACCCACCTCGAACGTCAGCGCGGCGGCGCCGGCTTCCTCGGTGGTCCCGGCGAAACGCAGATCGAATCCGACCGGCGGCAGCTGCAGGAAAAGATCATCAAGCTGAAGCAGGAGCTGGAAACGGTGCGCCGCACCCGCGACCTGCACCGCGCCAAGCGCAAGAAAGTGCCGTTCCCGGTGGTGGCGATCGTCGGCTACACCAACGCCGGCAAGTCGACGCTGTTCAACCGGCTGACCGGAGCGGATGTACTGGCGCAGGACATGCTGTTCGCCACGCTAGATCCGACGCTTCGCCGCGTGCGCCTGCCGCATGGTACGCCGATCATCCTTTCGGACACGGTCGGCTTCATTTCGGACCTGCCGACGCATCTGATCGCGGCTTTCCGCGCCACCCTGGAAGAGGTGGTCGAGGCCGATCTCGTCATCCACCTGCGCGACATTTCCGATCCGGACACCGCGGCTCAGGCCGAGGATGTCGAGCGCATCCTCGCCGACCTCGGTGTCGACGCCGGTGACGCCAAACGGGTCATCGAAGTCTGGAACAAGATCGACCGGCTCGACGAAGGCAACAGAGGCCGGCTGCTCGCCGATGGCGCCGATGCCAGCAAGGCGCCGCCGATTGCGGTGTCGGCGGTGACCGGCGAGGGAATCGATGCGCTGAAGGCGATCATCGAGACACGGATGGCGGGCGAACTCGAAGACCTGACGGTGACGATCGAGCCGGCGCAGTTCGGCCTTGTCGACTGGCTCTATCGCAATGGCGATGTCGTTTCGCGAAGCGACAATGACGACGGCAGCGCCACGATCTCGCTCAAGGCCACGCAAAGCGCCCGCGAAGAGATCGAAAGCAGATTGCGTCGGAAAAACAACGGCTAACGGGGTTATTTCACGCCTTTGGCTTCCTGCCACAGCGCTTCCATCTCGGCCAGATCAGCCTTTTCCAGCGTGCTGCCGGATTTTTCCAGGGCCTGTTCGACATAATGGAAGCGTGAGCGAAATTTCTCGTTGGTGCCACTCAGCGCTGCTTCCGAATCGAGCTTAAGGTGCCGGCCGAGATTGACGACGGCAAACAGCATGTCGCCGAACTCGTCCTTGATCGAGGCCGTCTCGCCTTTCGCCAGAGCCTCGCGCAATTCGCCGATCTCTTCCTCGATCTTGTCGAGGATGGGGGCTGCCTCGCTCCAGTCGAAGCCGACGCGAGCGGCCTTCTCCTGAAGTTTCAGGGCTCGCGTCAGAGCGGGCAGGGCGACCGGCACGCTGTCGAGAAACCCCTTGCCGTTGTCCTCGGGGTCGAGGCCCCGGGCGAGGCGTGCTTGTCGTTTCTCCGCCTTCTCCTCGGCCTTGATCTTTTCCCACATGCCCTTGGCCATGCCGGCGCTGCGGGCCTTTTCGTCGCCGAAGACATGCGGGTGGCGGCGGATCATCTTGGTGGTGATCGCCTGGACCACGTCGCCGAAGGCGAATTCACCCGCCTCTTCAGCCATTTGCGCGTGGTAGACGACCTGCAGCAGAAGATCGCCGAGCTCGTCGCGCAGATCGTCGAGGTCGCCGCGCGCGATGGCATCCGCCACCTCATAGGCTTCCTCGATCGTATAGGGCGCGATGGTCGGAAAATCCTGTTCGATGTCCCAGGGACAACCGGTCTTTGGGGCTCGCAACGCCGCCATGATCTCGATCAGGCGCGAAATGTCTTTCGATGGCGTCATCTAGAGCTATTCCAGGAAAAGTGTGAAACGGTTTTTGTCCGGAATTGCGTCAAAACAGTCTATCGGATGCTATCCCGCGGCCGGCCGCGCGGGCAACGCTGTCAGCCGGCTCGGAAGCCTTGTCCACAGGTGAGCCGCTTCAGTCGAGTACAGAGACGATCGCCTTGGCGAGTTCGTCCATGCCGTCCTCGGGCAGGCCTGCCACATTGATGCGGCTGTCGCCGACCATGTAGATGCCGTGCTCGGAACGCAACCGCTCGACTTGCGCTTCCGTGAGGCCAAGGCGAGAGAACATGCCGCGATGGCTGGCGACAAAATCGAAACGATCGGAATTGGACTGACGCCGCAGCGCTTCGGCGAACTGGATCCGGAGCCTGAGCATGCGCAGCCGCATCTCTTCGAGTTCCGCCTCCCAGTCCGCACGCAAGGCGGCGTCTTCCAGCACGATGCGCACGGCTGCCGCACCGTGATCCGGCGGCATCGAATACATGGCGCGCGCCGCCGACAACATCTGGCTCATCGCCACATTAGCCTGTGCGCCGTCCCTGGCCAGGACCATTGCCGCGCCGACACGGTCGCGGTAGACGGCGAAATTCTTCGAGCAGCTCGAGGCGACCACCATTTCCGGAACCTTCGCGGCCAGCAGGCGCAAACCGAGGGCGTCGGCCTCGAGGCCATCGCCAAAGCCTTGATAGGCGATGTCGACAAACGGCAGCAGTTCGCGCTCGACGACCAGCTCGGTTACGGCCGCCCACTGTGCCGCATCCAGATTGGCGCCGGTCGGGTTGTGGCAGCAGCCATGCAGCAGCACGACGTCGCCGCTCTTTGCCGTCCGCAGCGCCGCCAGCATGTCGTCGAAACGCACAGTGCCCGATGCGGCATCGAAATAAGGGTATTCGCGGATCTGCAGACCGGCGGCGCGCATCACCGGCATGTGGTTCGGCCAGGTCGGGTCCGACAGCCAGATGGTTGCGTCCGAGCGTGTCCGCTTCAGCAATTCCGCCACCAGCCGCAGCGCGCCGGAGCCGCCGGGCGCCTGTGCCGCGCGGATGCGTGTCATGTCGGCGCCTGGACCGAAGGCGAGCTTAGCCATCACAATGTTGAAACCGGTATCGCCGGCAAGGCCGAGATAGGTCTTGGTGTCCTGACCCTGCAGCAGGCGCTTTTCGGCTTCGCGCACGGCGCGCATGACCGGCGTCTTGCCGTCGCGATCCTTGTAGACGCCAACACCGAGGTCGACCTTGTCGGGCCGCGGGTCGGCGCGATAAAGGCCGATCAGCGCAAGGATCTTGTCGGCGGGGGCGGGCTGCAGGGCTTCAAACATCGATACGGCTCCAATGGCGGCGGAGTGATACGCAAATCGGTCGCGTTTCGCCAGCGCTTTTCCTGCCGTCTCAGCCTGCACAAAGCTTTCTGGGGGCAGCAGCGAACGATGTCCTCCAGCGAACCCGGCGAAGAAAATTGGCAGGGCAGGGATTAAAATCCCCACATGCTCCGTAAACTGGACATGAAACCGTCGATGCCACGCTTTGACATCATAGGACAGCTCGGTTCGCTGCGCCGCTACGCGCGCTCGCTGACGCGCGACAGCGCGGATGCCGAGGATCTCGTGCACGACGCGCTGGTGCGCGCCTATGAACGGCGTGGCACCTTCCGCTCCGGTGGAAACCTGCGCGCCTGGCTGCTGTCGATCGTCCACAACACCTTCATCGACAAGATGCGATCCCGCGGGTCGGAAGCCTCGCGCCTCCAACAGGCCGGATATCTTGCCGATGGCAGCACGCCGGCGCCGCAGGAGCATTCGGTGCGCCTGGCTCAAGTGCGAGAAGCCTTTTTCAGCCTGCCGGAAGAACAGCGTTCGGCGCTGCATCTCGTCGCCATCGAAGGCCTTTCCTACAGCCAAGCCGCCGATGCCAGCGGCGTGCCCCTGGGAACGCTGATGTCACGCATCGGCAGGGCGCGTGCCGCATTGCGAGAGATGGAGGCGGCGGCACCCGCGAAGGCGAAAAACCACCTCAGGATCGTTGGAGGCCAGTCATGACAGCAGCTGTCGATCCCGTGACCGATATCGATCTCGACGCCTATGTCGACGACCAGATCGACGTCGCCCGCCGCATCGAGGTCGAGGCATTTCTGTCCGCCCGGCCGGAGGCAGCGGCGCGCGTGATGTCGGATCTCCGAACCCGCGATGAACTGCGCGTGGCGCTTGCCAGTTCCTCAGGTTTGGCCGGCTCCTGGGGCATGGCGCGGCCCGCGACCGCCGACGCCGCGCGGCGGCTGGAGAGGGGACTTGCCCGCGGCCGTATCTTCGGCGTGTTGCAGCGCGCGGCGGCGGTCACTGCCTTCGTCGCCGCCGGCTGGCTGGCGAACGGCATCATCGGGCCGATGTCGGTGACCCAGGTCGTCGCCTCGCCGCAGCCGCCCTCCTATGTCGACGAGGCGGTGCGGGCCCACAGGACGACGCTGGTGCGCGAGAGCATGCCGTCGCAGCCGGAAGCGCCCAATTACAACGCCGGCGAGATCCGCGCCGCGACCGCCATCGTCATGCCGTCGCTGCCTGAGGACTGGAAGGTCCGCGACGTGCAGATCTATCCGTCGCGCTTTGGCCCGAGCGTCGAGATGGCGGTCGAGACCAAAGACATGGGGCTGGTGTCGCTGTTCGCGATCCGACCGGGAACCTTCGACGTCGTCAAGCCGACGGTGGCGCCTTCGGGCGACATTTCATCGGCCTATTTCCAGATCGGCGAGGTTGCCTATGCGGTGGTCGGACGAAGTGAGGTCCGCGACCTCGACCGTGCCGCCGAGACGCTCGCCAAGACGCTTTACTGATCGATCCACGCTTTACTGACCGATCCACAAAGGAGAATGCAAATGAACACGCCCAATCTGGGATACCGCACCGGCGCCGCCGCCCAAACCGGCGCCATCTTCGACGAGGGCCTGCGCCGGCACATGCTGCGCGTCTACAACTACATGGGCGTCGGCCTGGTGGTCACCGGCCTCGTCGCCTTCATGATCTCGTCGACGCCGGCGCTCTACGTTCCGATTTTCTCTAGCCCGCTGAAATGGGTGGTGATGCTGGCGCCGCTCGCCTTCGTCGTGCTGTTCTCGTTCAAGATGCAGACCATGTCGGCGGCCAGCGCCCAGGCGATGTTCTGGGCCTTCTGCGCGGTCATGGGCCTGTCGCTCGCTTCGGTATTCCTGGTCTTCACCGGAACCAGCATCGCGCGCACCTTCTTCATCGCCGCCACCATGTTCGGCGCCACCAGCCTCTACGGCTACACGACCAGGCGCGACCTGACCCAGTTCTCGTCGTTCCTCATCATGGGCCTGATCGGCGTGGTGATCGCCAGCATCGTCAACATCTTCCTCGGCTCGACCGCGCTGCAGTTCGCCATCTCTGTGATCGGCATTGCCGTGTTCATCGGCCTGACCGCCTGGGACACACAGACGATCAAGGAACAGTATGCCGAGAACTTCGACGCTGAATCGCGCCAGAAGCTCGCCGTTTTCGGCGCCTTCTCGCTCTATCTGAACTTCATCAACATCTTCCAGCTGCTGCTGAATTTCACCGGCGAACGCGAGTAACGCCTTCCTGCCGACCTGCCCGATCAACCAGATCGGGCAAGCCCGGCTCCCGTGCTGATCATCTCGCCATCGGAGGCCAGGCGAATAATTCCAACCCGAGCGTTCTGTTGCTCAAAAGTGGATCATTAAAATATCGCGATGTCATTCAGACCCTTGCTTGGTCATGGACGGATTCGGAGCCGGGAGGAGAAGTCGGAAGCCCTGCAAACGGCAGCCTGGGTCGACTCTTCGGTCGTTTTCGACAATCGGCGCTGGGTGTGTCGGGACGCTGAGCTCCGCTGGACAGCTCCCCACCATCTGGTCGTACTGACCGAGGAAGGCGGGACGTCGCATACATCGATCCGCTCCGGGGAAAAGTCTGTCTACGACGGGATGGATCGTCCGGGAGACCTCACCTTCGTCCCCGCCGGCGCGGAGCGGCTCGGAACCTACCGGGACGTCAATCTTTCCTATTCGGCCCTGTGGATCGATCCCGAATTTCCAGGAAGCGAAAGCCTGGCGGATACGCCGATCCTGGTGAACAGGAGCGACAATGTCATCGCAACGCTTTTGAGTTCGCTCCGGGTCGAGGTGGCGCTCGGCCACAAGCCGGACACTGCCTATGTCGAGCATCTGGCGGCGCTCGTCAGCTTGCGCGTGGCGATGCTGGCCGGCAAGCAGCTCCCGGCCGTGCACTACGGTCGTCTCAGCCGCCGCACGTTTGCCCGGATCCGGGAATACATCGAGGCACGCATCAACTCCGACATTTCGCTGAGCGAACTGGCGGCTGTCGCAGAGATGGGAGTCGACACGTTTGCGCGCCGCTTCAAGGCGACGACCGGTCTCGCACCTTACGCCTATGTGATCGAGGAACGGGTGCGGCGGGCGGAAGTCGTGCTGCGTGAAACCGGGGCGTCCATCGGCACCATTGCCTTTCGCTTCGGCTTTTCGAGCCAGAGCCACTTCACCGCGACGTTCCGGCGCCTCAGAGGCATGACTCCTCGGGCCTACCGGGTGCAGTTTTCTCCGGAATCCTGATAGTGCCGCCGATTTCCTGAAAGAAAAGCCGAGCCTGCCGGACCACGTCCATAGGTGTCGATGAGTGTCCGGCGCACCAGCTGTCGGGTCGCTGTCGAGCCCTAATCTTTGTGACCGGGAGATTACGCATGGCTGAGACGGACAACAGGAACGGACCGACGCGTCGAGCGGTGCTGGAAGGAGGGGCCGCGACCGGTCTGCTGCTGGCAACCGGGGTTCCGGTTGAAGCCCAGCAATTGGAGCCCGCAGTCCCAGCCGCGTCCACCACGCCGGGACCAAAGATGCCGGTGTCGCTGCGCATCAACGCCAGGGACTTTGCCGTCGAGCTCGATCCGCGGACGACGCTGCTCGACACGTTCCGCAATCATCTCGGCCTTACCGGTTCGAAGAAAGGCTGTGATCACGGCCAGTGCGGCGCCTGCACCATCCTCGTCAATGGCCGTCGGATCAATTCCTGCCTGACGCTCGCGGTCATGCATGAGGGCGACGAGATCACCACTATCGAAGGGCTCGCCGACGGCAACCGGCTTCATCCCGTTCAGGCCGCCTTCATCGCCCGCGACGGCTTCCAGTGCGGATATTGCACGCCCGGCCAGATCTGCTCCGCGGTTGGCAT
Source organism: Mesorhizobium sp. M1338 (assembly GCF_040318045.1). Taxonomy (NCBI): domain Bacteria; kingdom Pseudomonadati; phylum Pseudomonadota; class Alphaproteobacteria; order Hyphomicrobiales; family Phyllobacteriaceae; genus Mesorhizobium; species Mesorhizobium sp. M1338. The sequence continues at coordinate 86,224 of NZ_JAMYLL010000014.1, forward strand.
GCTGGGCGAGGCCAGGGAGGGTTGGCCGAGCCATGCCAGCGACGAAGTGGCGGCAGCTTCGGTCGCGCTCAACGATGCCGAGATCCGCGAACGGATGAGCGGCAATATCTGCCGTTGCGCTGCCTATCCGAACATCGTCGCCGCCATCCGCGACGCGGCAGGGGAGGCGTGAGCGATGCGGGCTTTCACCTATGAGCGCGCCGGGAGGGCGGAAGAGGCGGCCGCCGCGGTTGCCAATCGGCCGGACGCCAAATTCATCAGCGGCGGCACCAATCTCCTCGACCTGATGAAGCTCGATATCGAGCGGCCGGCGCATCTCGTCGACATCAGCCGCCTGCCGCTCGACCGGATCGAGGAAACCGTGGAAGGCGGCCTGCGCATCGGCGCACAGGTCCGCAACAGCGATCTTGCCGCCGAGCCGCGGGTGAGGTCGCAATACCCGATGCTCTCGCAAGCGCTGCTGGCGGGAGCTTCCGGCCAGATCCGCAACAAGGCCTCGACCGCCGGCAATCTCCTGCAGCGCACGCGCTGCTTCTATTTCTACGACCGCAACATGCCGTGCAACAAACGCGAGCCGGGTTCCGGTTGTGCCGCGCTGCAAGGCTTCAACCGCATGCATGCGGTCCTCGGTGCAAGCGAAGCCTGCATTGCGGTTCATCCCTCCGACATGGCGGTTGCCATGGCCGGGCTCGACGCCAGGATCGAGACCTTGTCGCCAGGTGGCGAAGCCCGCACCATTCCGATCGGCGACCTCCATCGCCTGCCCGGGACAACGCCCGACGTGGAGACCGCGCTCGGCCATGGTGAGATGATCACCGCGATCACCTTGCCGGCTCCTCCACCCGGTCGGCAGCTTTACCGCAAGGTGCGCGACCGAGCCTCCTATGCCTTCGCACTGGTGTCGGTGGCGGCGATCGTCGAGAAAAGTGGCGACCGCATACGCAGCGCCCGCATCGCCATGGGCGGCGTCGCACCCAAGCCCTGGCGCGCGACCGCGGCTGAGCAAACGCTCGCCGGCGCTTTGGTGTCCGATGGCGCTTTTACCGAAGCCGCTGAAGCCGCGCTGGCCGAGGCGGTCGGGCATGGCGACAATGTCTTCAAGATCCCGCTGGCGAAACGGACGGTGCGGCACACGCTCGCCGCCGCCGCGAACTAAACATGCCAGGTGAGCCCATGCACAAGACCATAACGCCTCGCGGACAGTCTGCCGATCCAACCGGCTTTGATTCCCGTTCAACGGTGAAATCTTCCCCACATGCTGAATTCATTGGTCGTCCGGTTGACCGCATCGACGGGCCGTTGAAGGTGACCGGCCGCGCGACTTACGCCTATGAGCATGCAGTCGACGGCGTCGCTTATGGCTATGTCCTCGGCGCCGCCATCGCCAAGGGGCGCATCGCAGAGATCGATATCTCGGACGCTGAAAAGGCACCGGGCGTAGTCGGCGTCATGACGCACCGGAATGCTCCGCCACAGCCGGATTTTGGCCCGACGGTGACACCGACCGTGCCGGAGGTTTTCACGCGCGCCCGACCGGCGCTCAACAGTGACAGCGTACGCTACTATGACGAGCCGGTGGCGCTGGTCGTCGCGGAGACGTTCGAGGCGGCGCGTGCGGCTGCGGGGCTCATCAGAGTGCGCTACGAAGAGGAGGTGGGCGCCTACGATCTACAAGCGCATCTTGACGATGCCTATGCACCCAGGCGGACAAATGCCGGCCTGGAGACGGACAGCGTTGTCGGCGACTTCGAGGGCGCCTTCTCGCAAGCTCCGGTCAAGATCGATGCCACTTATCGGACGCCCTTCGAGCACCACAACCCCATGGAACCGCATGCGACGATCGCCGTCTGGTCAGGAGACGAGTTGACGATCCATACATCGGCGCAAACGCTTGCGAATTATAGGGCAGGCGTTGCCAGCACGCTCGGCATGCCGCCGGAGCGCGTGCGCATCGTCAGCCCCTTCGTCGGCGGAGGCTTCGGTTCCAAGTTGATTATCCATGCCGACACGGTGCTGGCAGCGCTTGCGGCGCGGGTCTTGCAGCGTCCGGTAAAGATCGCGCTTACGCGCCAGCAGATGTTCGCCAACACCGGCCATCGCGCCGAGATGATCCATCAGCTGCGCTTCAGTGCGGATACCGACGGACGGCTCACCGGGATCTCGCATGACGTCTGGTCGGCGACGTCGAGCTTCGAGGAGTATTGCGAGCAGACGGCAGCCTTTGCCCGCTCGCTCTACGCGGCGCCGAACCGCCTCACGCGCCATCGCTTGGTTCGACTCGATATCAATCGCGGCGAATGGATGCGCTCGCCCGGCGAAGCGCCGGGCATGCTAGCCTTCGAATGCGCCATGGACGAACTTGCGGAGCGTCTCGGGCTGGATCCGATCGAGCTCAGGATCCGCAACGAGCCGACACAGGATCCTGAGCGCGGTGTGCCGTTTTCGACCCGCAACCTCGTGGCCTGCATGGAGGAGGGGGCGCGTCGTTTCGGCTGGCAGGGGCGGGATCCGGTGCCCGGCCGTACCCGGGAGGGCCGCAAGCTCATTGGCTACGGCATGGCGGCAGCGATCCGTCCGAACTATATCGGCGCGACGACGGCGCGGGTCGCGATCGACCGGGACGGCCAGGTAACGGCACGGCTCGACATGACCGATATCGGCACCGGCACCTATACGATCTTGACCCAGATCGCCGCGCAAAGCCTTGGCCTGCCGCTCTCATCTGTCAAGGTGGAGCTCGGCGACAGCCTTTTCCCACGCACCGCCGGCTCCGGCGGCTCCTGGGGCGCGACGAGTTCGGGTTCCGCGCTGCATCAGGCGTGCAGCATCCTCAAGCAGCGGATCCTGGAAGTGGCGCGGTCGAGCGAAGCTTCGCCGTTCCGTGGCGTCAATGTCAGCGAGGCGAACTTCGCCCACGGTGAAGTCAGGGTCGGCGAGCGTTCGGCAAGGCTGAGCGATCTCATTCGCGGCATTGCCCCCGACGGGTTCGAGGCCGAAGGCTCGGTTGCCGCCGCCAATGCTACCGAAACCTACAAGGCCTATTCCCAGCACTCCCACGGCGCGCATTTCGCCGAGGTCGCGGTCGATTGCGATACCGGCGAGATCCGGATGCGTCGCTTTCTGGCAGTGATTGGCGCCGGCCGCATCCTCAACCCGAAGACCGCGCGCTCGCAAATCATCGGCGGCATGAGCTGGGGCATCGGCGCGGCGCTGATGGAGGAGACGGTGCTCGATCGGCGCTACGGCCACTTCGTCAACCACGACCTTGCCGAGTATCACGTTCCGGTCAATGCCGACATCGCCGGGATGGAGGTAGTCTTCCTCGAGGAACATGATGACAAGGCCAATCCACTCGGCGCCAAGGGACTCGGCGAACTCGGCGTCTGCGGGGCGGGGGCTGCTGTCGCCAACGCCGTCTACAACGCCACCGGCGTCAGGGTGCGCGAATTTCCGATAACCCTTGACAAGGTGCTGCCTGGCTTGCCCTTGACCGCCATCTGATCCGGCAAGCACCGGGACGAAGGCGCCAACATGCTCGCCCTTTGAGTCCGCGAAGGCTTTTGCTAACCTGGCTGTCCCGCCAGCAAACCGCGAGGACATATGGAACAAGACAGCCTGATGCTTCGCGGCGACGGCATCTCAGCGACCGTCGTCGGGCAGGGCGCCGAACTGGTCTCTCTGCGCGATGCCGACGGCACGGAGTTTCTGTGGCAGGCCGGCCCGGAATGGCGGCGTCACTCGCCGGTGCTGTTCCCGATCGTCGGGCGGCTGAAGGGCGACCGGTTGCACCATCAAGGCCAGACTTATCCGATGACCCAGCACGGCTTCGCGCGCGACAAGCCGTTTGCCTGGGCGGAGAGGGGGCCGGGGTCCTGCACATTGGTCCTCACCGACGACGCCGATACCCGTGCGCATTACCCCTTCGCCTTTCGGCTTGAAGTGACCTACGCGCTGGACCGCAAGCAACTTGGTGTGAGCTTCGACATCACCAACACCGGCAACAAGCCGCTGCCGGCATCGATAGGGGCGCACCCGGCGTTCAATTGGCCCTTGCTGCCGGATCTGGCCAAGACGGATTACCGGCTGATCTTTGCAGAGGACGAGGCTGCGCCGATCCGCCGGCTGAAGGACGGCCTGCTGTTGCCGACGCCGCAGCCGACGCCAGTCGAAGGCAATATCCTCAAGCTCTCCGAACGGCTGTTTGACGAGGACGCGGTGATTCTGGATCGGCCTGCCAGCACCAGCGTGCGCTACGCCGCCGACCGTGGTCCGGCGATCGAGATGTTGTGGCAAGGGGTTCAGGAGTTGGGCGTCTGGTCAAAGCCGGGTGGCGCGCCGTTCCTTTGCATCGAACCCTGGCACGGCATCGCAAGTCCGGTGGACTTCGATGGCGATTTTATTGACAAGCCGGGCCTGATGCTCATCGCGCCTGGTGCGAAGCGCGTGCTGAGCTATCAGATGCGGCTGCTGTGACGCCCTTGTTCGATAGACCCGGCCACACCGGCGGTGCCCGATGAAGCTGTACTTCAGCCGCAATCCCAATCCTCGGCTTGCCGTTGCGGTTGCACGCTATCTCGATGCGAAAGTCGAGTTCGAATTCGCCTCGCCATTCGCTCCGGGACAAGCAGAGAAGTATCGCCCGTTAAATCCCAATCTCTCACTGCCCATCCTTGTGGAAGACGAGGGAAAAAGCCTCTGGGAGGCAGACGCCATCGCCTGCCGGCTTTCGCGCGGCGCACATTCGGATTTCTGGCACACCGGCGATGACGAACCCGAGATGATTCGGTGGCTCAGTTGGGGCAAGGAGCACTTCGCATTCGCTTGCGACACGGTGCATTTCGAACGTGGCACCAAACAGCGCTATGGCATAGGCCCGATCGATCAGGAACGCGTGGACGAGGGGCTAGGACATTTCCGCACCGCCGCCGCAATACTCGACGCCGTGCTTGCCGAGCGGCAATGGCTGGTCGGAAATTCGGTTTCCTACGCGGACTTTCGAATGGCAACCTTTCTGCCATTCAACGATGCCGCCAGACTGCCGCTTGAAGACTATTCGTCTGTCAGCCGCTGGTATCGTCGGCTTGAAGAGATCGATGCCTGGCGCGACCCCTTCAGGGGACTGAATGCGCCCGAATTGCCGCCGGTCCCGCGAGCGGTGGCGGATTAGCGGAGCCGGCCACTTTCAACGAACGAGAAGCGTGGGTTTGACCATGATTACGGCTCGCAGATCGGACTACGCCACGCCATCGCCCATCCCCCGAGAAGCATCGCCAGCTGGAGGAGGCGGTGAGCGAGGAGGGGTTTCGGCACGAGTTCATTGGAGAGGTGAGCGACGATGTCGCCGAGCGCCTGCCGCCGGATCTGTGGAAACTCCACTGGCCTCTGATGGATACGCCGACCCGTCGTCGGCTCGCGGTCGGCCTGATGGAGAAGCTGGAGGCGAACCTCGACTGGTTCCCACGCCTATCTGCGCGCAAGCTGAGCTCTTCGATGGTGCCGGCCAATGGTCGCCGACGCTTACGAGATCTATCTGAAGGCCGAGGGTATCCCACCGCTCGAGAGGACCGCGCTGGGTGTCCAGCTCTTCCGCGAGGATCGTGAGCCGGAGTTCCTGATCGAACTGCCGGAGCGGATCCAGATTCATCGCATCCTGGTCGACCGGGAGGGCTTGCGCTGAGGCTTGGGGCGGCACCGGGCAAACCACCTGTCAACAAATGGCACCGGTATGCTACGCCATTTGTGCACCAGAGGAAGCCGGCTTCAAACCTGCCGCACGATGGTGCCGATCACATTGACGAGAAGGCGCGCGGCGGTCAGGGCCGACAGGCCGTCAATATCGGCCGGAGGATAGAACTCGACAAGGTCGAATCCCCCGATCCTGGCCCGCCTGCCGAGCCCCGCGATCAAGTCGATCACCTGCGTGTAGGTGAGGCCGCCGAGCGTCCGCGCCGCCACGCCCGGCATGATGCTTGGATCGAGGCTGTCGCAGTCTAGGGTTACGACGACCCGCGCGCCTTCCGGAATATGCCGGAGTGCAGCTTCGACGCCCTGGGCGTGGACCTCGCGGGCGGTCACGAAGCGGCTGCCATAGCGCCGTGCCGCTTCGATGTCGGTGAGGCGCGCGCTGCCGACACTACGCAGGCCGACCTGCACGATGCCGGCGACATGCGGCATCTCGCTCGCCCGGCGCATCGGGCTCGAATAGCCGTTGCGTTCGCCATCCACCTCGTCGCGCCAGTCGATATGGGCGTCGATCTGCAGGATCCAGACCGGCCCGTGATCCGTAAAGCCGGCGAGGAACGGAATGGTCACGGAGCAGTCGCCGCCAACAAGAATCGGTACAGCCAGCAATACCAGTGCCTCGCGTGTCTTTGCCTCGATCCGGGCCCGGTTGCCGGCATTGTCATGCATGGTGGTCGGGATATCGCCGGCGTCGATGCAGCAGACCGGCTTGCCGTCGAACAGCGGGCCGCCGAGATCGAAATCCCAGTGCTCGACCAGCGCGGCATCGTCCTGGCTCGCGGCGCGGATGGCGTCGGCGGCCAGGGCATGGCCGCTGCTGTCCTGGCCGGAATAGGTGCTGCCGTGACCGGCCCCGAAGATCACCGCATGGGGTACCCGCCCATCGGCGAGGCGGTCGGGTAAGCCGAGAAAGAGAGACGAGGCGGTCATTTCTTGATGGTCCTGATGGTGAATCCCAGACAGGCGCGACAGGGCGGCCTGAGACACGCTAGCCGCTTCGTCGGCAAGACGCCATGATCGAAGACCCTCTTCCTCTCGCCGCCGTGAGCGCCCGCTCGGGTTCAGCTTGTCGGCCCGCAACGTCCAAGTGAAGCGGTGACAGCGGCGCGCGGGGCCGCGTGACCGCAACCCACATCCGAAAGTCGCATAAGATAGATTATGGAACTAATGCGTTGGGGCGATGCCGGAAATTGTCGATATTTTTCATCGGCTTGCTGCCAAGCCGCGTATTGCCTTGATCCGGCCGGCAACGCTAGGCTGCTGATGAAGAGGTCAAACCGAGCGATTAAGTTTGCGATCGAGCTGTTCGTATGTCGATCCCGCGCACCGGCATCGGGTATCGGCCAGGCGCCGCTCCTAGAAATGTTGTGGGACGATCACACAGGGGCGCTTCCGTATCCTCGCGTCGGCTATGAGTGGATTGGACGCTGTTCATGTTCGGGTCAAGGAGCGGGGCGTGAAGACCCCTTGCTATCATGCTGACTCATAAGGGATTTCGATCATCATTCCATCATAGGCCGGCTCGACGTTGGCTGGTGTCTCGGCCATCACCGTGGCGTAGTCGAGCGGCACATGCATATGAGTCAGCACGGCGTGTCCTGGCGCCAATCGCTCGATCCATTCAAGCGCTTCTCCAAGTGACAGGTGACTTGGGTGCATCCGGTACTGCAGCGCGTCGATGACCAGCACGTCGAGGCCCCGCAGCCGTTCGGCGGTGGCCTGCGGAAAGCCGCTGATATCAGGGCAATAAGCGAGCGCGCCGATGCGGAAGCCGAGCGATATGATGTCGCCATGGATCTGCGGCAACGGCTCGAGGGTGAGGGCACCCCCCTCTCCTTCGATGACCACCGGCCTGGCGTGGTCGATGAGATGCGGCTTGACGATCGGCGGATAGGAACTGCCCTGCGGCGTCTCGAAACAGTATCCGAATGCTTCCCGCAGCCGAAGCATGGTCACCATGTCGGCGTGGATATCGATCAGCTGGCGCTGATCGAGGACGAAACCGCGCAGATCGTCGATGCCGTGGATATGGTCGGCATGCGGGTGCGTATAGACGACCGCATCGATGCGTTTGACGCGGGCCAACAGCATCTGCTGGCGGAAATCAGGCCCGGTGTCGATGACGACGGTCGTGCGGCCGCCGTTGGCCGCGATCCGCTCGACCAGCGCGGCGGTGCGCATGCGCCGGTTCTTCGGATTGTCCGGATCGCATTTACCCCAGTCGCCGGTGATGCGCGGCGTGCCTGGCGACGAGCCGCAGCCGAGAATGGTGAGGCGCAGCCGGTCGGTCATCGTTCAGGCACTTTGCTCGGCCAAGCACTTTGCTCGGGAGGTCGCGGCATTTTGCCGAACAGGCGGAAGAAATTGTTCGTTGTCAGCGCGGCGATTTCGGCCTCGCCGACGCCGATTGTGTCGGCCAGCACCTTGGCCGTGTGCGCGACATAGGCCGGCTCATTGCGCTTGCCGCGAAATGGGATAGGCGCCAGATAGGGCGCGTCGGTTTCGACCAGCAGTCGGTCATGCGGCACGTCGGCGGCAATGGCGCGCAACTCAGCCGAATTCTTGAATGTCAGGATGCCTGAGAACGACACGTAACCACCGAGCGCGACACCGATTTCGGCAAGCCGACGCCCCGAGGAAAAGCAATGCAGGATGAAGGGGAAGGCGCCCTTCCCTGTTTCGTCCTCGAGAATACCAGCCATGTCGTCGTCGGCATCGCGCGAATGGATGACCAGCGGCAATCCTGTCTCACGCGCCGCGGCGATGTGATTGCGAAAGCCTTGCGCCTGTGCATCGCGTGGCGCCTTGTCGTAGAAATAATCGAGACCGGCCTCGCCGATCGCCACCACCTTCGGGTGAGCGGCCAGCCGCACGAGATCGGCCGACGTCACGTCCAGCTCTTCCGCGGCGTTGTGTGGATGGGTGCCGACCGAACAGTATACTTCGTCGAAAGTTTCCGCGATTTCAAGGATTTGCTGAAACCGCTTCACGCGGGTTGAGATCGTCACCATACGGCCGATTCCAGCCGCCTTGGCGCGGGCGACAATAGCCGCCCGCTCCTCGGCAAAATCTGGAAAATCCAGATGGCAGTGGCTGTCGACAAGCATCAGATGCTCGCGTCCGGCTGTTCGACATAACGCGGAAACACGCCTTCCGGCACGGGCAACGCAGTGCCAGGCACCAGCGCATGGTCCGCGTGGACATGGACGAAGTCGCGGCTCTCCGCCGGTATCGCCAGCAGGTCGAGCAGTTTGTTGGCCGATCCCGGGACGAAGGGCTGACACAGCAGCGCCACGCGACGCACGACCTCGGCGGTCGTCCACAGCACGGTTTCCATGCGCGCCGGGTTGGTCTTCTTCAACGCCCATGGTGCCTCACCGGCGAAATATCGGTCGGCTTCCGCCACCACGTCGAAGATCGCCGCCAGTGCCAGGTGGATACTTTGCCCAGCCATCGCCTTGCGCGCCGTGGCAAGAGCCGCCGCCGCCTGGTCGAGGATCGCCTTGTCGGCTTCCGTCAGGTCGCCGCGCTGCGGCACCACGCCGTCGCAGTTCTTGGCGATCATCGACAGCGAGCGCTGCGCCAGATTGCCGAGGCCGTTGGCAAGGTCGGCGTTTGTGCGGTTGACGATCGCGTCGTGGCTGTAGCTGCCATCCTGGCCGAACGGCACCTCGCGCAGGAAGAAATAACGCACCTGGTCGAGACCGTAGTGCTCGACCATCGCGAATGGATCGACGACGTTGCCAACCGATTTCGACATTTTCTCGCCGCGGTTGAACAGGAAGCCATGCGCGAAGACGCGGCTTGGCAACTCGATGCCGGCCGACATCAGAAAGGCCGGCCAGTAGACCGCATGAAAGCGGACAATGTCCTTGCCGATGATGTGCGTGGCCGGCCAATAGCGCCATTGCTCGGCCTTCGTGTCGGGGTAGCCGGCGGCGGTGATGTAGTTGGTCAAGGCATCGACCCACACATACATCACATGCTTGTCGTCGCCTGGCACCGGCACGCCCCATTTGAAGGTCGTGCGCGAGATCGACAGATCCTTCAGCCCGGATTTGACGAAGCTCAGCACCTCGTTGCGGCGTTCGGCAGGTCCCACGAAGTCAGGCTGGCTGTCATAAAGGGCCAGCAATTTGTCCTGATAGGCGGAAAGCCTGAAGAAGTAGCTTTCTTCCTCGTTCCATTCGACGGGCGAGCCGAGCGGTTCGCGCCGCACGCCGTCTTCGCCGAGCGTCGTCTCGGCCTCGTCGAAATAGGCTTCCTGGCGGACCGAATACCAGCCGCTATAGCGGTCGAGATAGATGTCGCCATTGGCGGCCATCGCCTTCCAGATCGCCTGACAGGATTCATAGTGGCGCGGCTCTGTCGTGCGAATGTACTCGTCATTCGAGCCGCCCATCGCCTCGGTCATCTCGCGGAAAATCGCCGAATTGCGGTCGGCGAGCACCAAGGGCGTTATGCCTTCCTTCTCGGCCGTCTGCTGCATCTTGAGGCCGTGTTCGTCGGTGCCGGTCAGGAAAAAGACGTCCTTGCCGTCCAGCCGCTGGAAGCGAGCCAGCGCGTCGGTTGCAATGACCGTATAGGCATGACCGATATGCGGCTTGCCGTTTGGGTAAAAGATCGGTGTGGTGATGTAGAATTTGTCGCGTGACATGAATGAACCGTCATGAATGTCTGAATGGAAAGGCGTGGCGGTGGATATCGCATCGAGACGGCGATTGCCATCCCGAGGCCAATGCATGCCGCCCAAAAGTGGCCCCGGTTCTAGGGGCAGCGGCAATGCATCGAAAAGGCCGTCACATTCGCATTGCAGAATTCAGCCGGTCGATCATGGTCAAGGCGTGCTGCTTCTTGTCGAGATTGTAGGTGTCGGTCTCAGATATAGCGTCCAGCGCCTCATGCCAAGTGTCCGACAGGGTTTTGGCCCGTGCGAGATCGCCCGCCAGCGCCGCCTGGCTTGCCGCGTCCGACAAAAGGTCGAGCGCCCGGCGGTTGAAAATATCGAACTGGATCGCCTGGTCGCGGCCGGCCACAGCCTCGGCAAGGCGAAACGCGCCGCCGACATCGCTCTTTCTGCCCGTGACCAGGGCATCGAGCGTCGAGGCGATCTCCAGCCCACCATACTGCGTCAACAGGATCGCGTTGCGCGCGCTGCCGCCTGCCCGGCCGACCAGGGCCGCCCGCGCCGCCGGATCATCCGGCGGCGGCGGTTCCGCCGTTTCCAGCACCGCCATCAGCTCGTCGGCGTCGAGCGGCGTCAATCGCACCATCTGGCAGCGCGACCGGATCGTCGGCAACAGGCTGCCCGGAGCATGGACAACCAGGATGAACAGCGTTCGTGCCGGCGGCTCCTCAAGATTCTTCAGTAAGGCATTGGCGGCATTGGTGTTCATGTCATCGGCCGGGTCGACGATGACGACCCGGTAGCTACCGTCATGCGAGGTCAGCGACAGGAAGCGGTTGACCTTGCGGATTTCATCGACGGTGACGACGGTCTTGAAGCTCTTGGTCTTGTCGTTCAGCGGCCGGGTCAGATGCAGCACGCCAGGATGCGCCCCGGTGGCGATCTGGCGAAACAGCGACGAGGCCGGATCGGGAATGGCAAGGCTTTCCGGCGCCTGCGCGAAATCCGGGTGCTTCAAGAGATGATGCGCAAGGTGGAAGGCGAGCGTCGCCTTGCCGATGCCGACCGGTCCGGAGAAGATCAGCGCATGCGGCAGCTTTCCCGCACGGTAAGCGGCGGTGAGCATATCAGCGGCCTGCCGGTGTCCGACTAGGCGCGGCGTTTCGGATGGCTCGGGCACGCCGTCCAGCGTGTCGTGCTGCTCGGGTGCGATGCGTTCGAAGATCATGCCGGTGTCGCCTGCCTGCTGCGCGCCGGCGTTCTCGCTTCGAGCGCCGCGAACACGGCGGCGGTGACGACATTCTCGACCGCATCCGGCTCGGCGGCCGCGTCGACCACGATACAGCGCTCCGGCTCGGCCGCGGCGATCGCCAGAAATGCCTCGCGGCGAGCCTGATGGATCGCCAGCGTCTCCTTTTCGAAGCGGTCGGCGTCTGCGTCGGTACCGCGCCGCAGCGTTGCGCGCCTGAGGCCTTCCGCCGGATCGATGTCGAAGATCAGGGTCATGTCGGGCATCATGCCGTTGACGGCGACCTGCTCCAGCGCATCCATGAACGCCGGATCGATGCCACCGGTGACCCCCTGGTAGACGCGCGAGGAATCCAGGAAGCGGTCGCAAAGCACGATGGAGCCACGCTCGACCGCCGGCCGGATGACCTGCTCGACATGGTCGGAACGCGCGGCGGCGAAAAGCAGCGCTTCCATCTTCGGCCCGAACGGTTCGGCGGCGCCCGAAAGCAGCACATGCCTGACCGCTTCGGCGCCCGGCGAGCCGCCCGGTTCACGGGTAAGGAGGACATCGTATTTCTTGGCGCGCATCTTCCTGGCCAGCCGCTCGATCTGCGTCGACTTGCCTGCTCCTTCGCCGCCTTCGAAGGTGATGAAAAATCCGCGTGCCAACCGAGAGGCCTTCTTGTCCATGCCTGAATGGGATTGTAGCGCTCTAGATAGTCCGCGTTCGACGAAACGTCCATGCCGTCAATCTTTGCTTTTATGCATGTCGTTTCCCCAAAAACCGGGACTACTTTTGAGCGACATGTATTAGCGCAGCCAGCCGACCGCCAGTTCCTTGACAGCGTCGAGCGCGCGCTGCGGCAGTGTGCCGACGCCGATCGACTCGGCGGCGAAAAGTGGTGTCTCCTGGCTCAGCGTATCGCCGATCCAGACACGCAGCGCGCCCACCGGCTGCCCCTCCTCCACCGGCGCCGCGACCGGGCCGTTGTAGACGATCCTGGCCGTCAGCTTGTCGCGGTTGGTGATCGGCAGGAAGATGTCGATCGGGCCCTTGGCCTTCAGCGCCACCCCGGATTTCGCGCCGCCGAAAACCTGGGCTTCTCCAACCACTTCGTCCTTGGCGAAGATTTCGGTCTTCTCGAAGGAGCGAACGGACCAGTCGAGCAGCTTTCGCGCCTCCTCGGCGCGCTCCTTGTCGGAGGCCAGGCCGCTCATCGCCGCGATCACCCGCGTGCCATTATGGCTGACTGAACCGACGATGCCGAAGCCAGACGCCTCGCTCGCACCAACCGCCAGGCCATCGGCGCCGATATCCATCGCCAGCAGCGGATTGCGGTTCCTCTGTGAGATCTTGTTCCAGGTGAAATCCTTCTGGCCGTAGTAGCGATAGAAATCCGGATAGTCGCGCCACAGGTGCACGGCCAGCTGCGCCAGTTCACGCACAGTCGTCTGCTGGCCATCCGCCGGCAGGCCGGTCGAATTGACGAAAGTCGATGTCTTGAGGCCGATCTGGCGGGCGCGTTCGGTCATCTGCGCGGCAAAATTGTCCTCGGACCCGGACATGCCTTCGGCGATGACGATGCAGCCATCATTGGCCGCCTGCACGATCACGCCCTGAATCAGGTCCTCGAGCCGGATCGCCGACTTGAGCTTGGCAAACATCGTCGATGTCCCCGAAGGCGCGCCACCCTTGCGCCAGGCGTTTTCGCTGACCACGAACGTATCGTCGAGCTTCAGGCGGCCGGACTTGATGGCGTTGAACACCACTTCCATGGTCATCAGCTTGGCCAACGAAGCCGGCGGTATCGGCTTGTCGGCATCCTTCGAAAACAGCACCGTCCCGGTCTCGGCATCGATCATGAAGACCTGCGTAGCCTTGGTCTCGAACAGCTGCGCACGGGCTGGAGCCTGGGAAAACAGCAGCAGGCCAAAAACCAGAAGCCCGGCGAGAGGCTGGAGCAAGCGCAATTGCATGATGTTCGACCCATTGGCCGGCACGGCCGGCAAGCCCGCGAAAACTATCAGGCTTTTTGCGCGGCGGATCAACCGCGCAGCGGAAATCCGGCCTGGCTTGCGCTCAGTTGCGCACAGCCAGCGCATCCGGCGCGCCATGCGACCATGCTGCCTGCAGCAAATCGTCCAGATTGCGTTGGCCATCGGGATAGAGATTGACCGAATACCAGTCCTCGCCATCGAGTTCCGAGCGCTGGATCTCGATCTTGCCGAATGCGGCAAGCTGAGCGGCAATGCGCCTGGCCTGCGCTGCATCCTCGAACGAGCCGGCAGCGACGTAGTCGGTAGCCGAACCTGGCGGCTGTCGCTTCCATGATTGAAGGACGTCGGCCGGCGACATGCCCTCGCCACCCAGCGCGGCGAAGGCATTGGAGGCGCGTTCCACCCGCTCGTCCGCGTAGGACAGCGAGGCCACCGCAAACGGTGATTGCCGCGGCAGGCTGATCTCCGGGCGCTCCGGCACGATCGGTCCGAAATCGGGCAGCGCCAGATCGCCAAAGGCCGGTGACCGCGCCGACATGACCGGCTGGCCGGAATCGGTCAACTGACCCGGAAACGGCACGGCGGCAGTGCCGGCAGACAGGCTTGGCGACGGCCCGTTCATGGCCACCATGACGCCGCTCGGCAGTCCGTCCGACGGATCCGGCGCCCTGTTGCCGGGGTGATAGGAGGCCATCAGATACTGGTCGTCATCGCCGTCGAGCGGTGCACGGCCGACATACTCGACCTTCACTTGAGCGGTGCCAATATTGGCATAATCAAGCATCTGGGCGGCGCGCTCCGACACATCGATGATGCGCCCTTCGTGATACGGGCCGCGATCGTTGACGCGAACGATGACCGAACTGCCGGTCTTGAGATTGGTGACGCGGGCGTAGCTTGGTAGCGGCATGGTCGGATGCGCCGCCGTCAGGTGGGTCATGTCGTAGACTTCGCCATTGGCGGTAAGCCGGCCATGGAAGGCATCGCCATACCAGGAGGCCAGGCCGACCTTGGCGTAGCGCTTGTCTTCCTTCGGGTAATACCATTTGCCGCGGACCTGGTAGGGCTTGCCGAGCTGATCCCTGCCGCCGCCGCGTTGCATGCGCCCGTTCTGGGAGAACACACGCGGGCTTGCCTTCACGCCATATTCGGATTCGGAGAAATATTCCTTGGAGCGGGTCTTCTTGTAGACCATCGCTTTGGACTCAGGCTGCGACGCGCAAGCCGCCAGCAAGGCGGCCGACATGGCAAACAACGCGACCGTGGCAGCGCGACGAAGACGCGGGTGCGTCACAGCCTGCATTTTCCTGATGTCCCCTTCAGTCTCGACCTAAGACGCCGCGTTCAAGCATCAGAGGAGCCAAAACACTCACTCGACAAATACCGACGACGCCTTGAACCCCGGTCCTTTGTGCGCAGGAATTGTTTATCACGATATTAACCGATTGTGGCCGGAACCGGGCAAGATTGTGACGCCATCACCGTGCCGAGCACCGTGAAAGGTCACGGCCTTTGCCTCGCTGCCTACGCAGCCCACAATGTCGACATAACGAATGGCGAAGGCACCGGCGCCAGGTTGCGGAAGTCGCCCAAAGTGACCACCTCCTGGCCCGACGGCGAGGCCGGCATTATCGACGACAACAAAATGCAGTCGGTTCGGAGTTATATCGTTTTACACAATCCCTAGTTGCTAGACTCGCGCGACACGCCGGCTGTTAATTTTGCCTCAGGGCGAGGAGGGAAAAGGTACCGAACTGGGAGGATGTAGTCGCATGAATTACGATTTCGGCCTCGGCCATCTATCTGAAGACAATCAGCCTTACGAAGTCACCTCTTTCGCCAAAAAACATGGCTTAACTATACGAGCCGCGGACGCCGTTCTTTTCGCCAAAGGCCCATCTCGGACGGCCTGCGATGCCGCCGCATTGGCTTTCCTCTGTGCGGTCGCCGCACACGCCAAGAAACAATCGGCGCGCTAGCCTTCCGCGATCACGACTCGGGTCGATTCGCTGGGCCGGCGCCTTCGGGAAACTCTGCAACCCGAGTAGGTTGCCGGCCATTCTCCTCTTGCTGAAGTCGTCAAGCCGCTCCCTTCGGGGAGCCGGCTTGCGTTTATCCGTGGCCGGCGCGGTCTGGCGTTTCATGCACGCGATATGGTCGGCACGTATGCGCCATATCGACGAGACCGCTTAAGTGAAGGCCCGCCGCCTCATTTGCGAAGCGACAGGCCCTTCCCCTACCCACAATCGTCTCAACGCAATTCCAGTGCCAAATTGATTGACCCATTACGGGTCACTAACCGCACCGGTGCTCGGGCTCCGCTTCCGCGATCACACCATAGGCTAACGCGATCACGCGGTTCACAATACAACTACAAGCGGTCGATTCCTT
Source organism: Mesorhizobium sp. M1338 (assembly GCF_040318045.1). Lineage (NCBI taxonomy): Bacteria > Pseudomonadati > Pseudomonadota > Alphaproteobacteria > Hyphomicrobiales > Phyllobacteriaceae > Mesorhizobium > Mesorhizobium sp. M1338. Next base: position 102,212 of record NZ_JAMYLL010000014.1, read on the forward strand.
AGGGATGTAGCCACTCCAAAAGCCCGCCGCGGGTCGCTCTCGTGGCGGGTTTTTCATCGGCTGGGGTTTCGGGCTTCCTCTTGCATCGCCTAACGGGCCGGCCCTAACGCTTCTTCGGCTTCGGCGTAATTTCTTCAACCCGCACCTTGTCGCCGATCTCTTTGGCCATCGCCAGGGCTTTGGTCTTGTCCTTGGTGGTCAGTATGGTCCGCCAATGCGGCTTCTCGAATACGCTCACGACGTAGGTTGTCGCCGGGATATCCGTCATCCTATCCCTCCCCAGGGCCCGAGGCCCGCGCCACTTGCGGAGGCGCGGGCCGATCGGGGCGGTGCGTATCCCGATCAGCGGCGATGGGGTGAGCATCGCCTGCCGCAACCACAACAGTTAGAGATCGCTAATGTTCCGTCAAGGCGATTTGGTCCGATCGAATGTCAGCTTCCAGTCGCGATTGTGCTCGGCCGGGATTTAAGCGGTGCCGAAAACTTCCGAAACGTCTAATATGCCGACATGCAGGGGACTCGCATCGCTTTTGGTCCGTTCGTACTCGATGCCGACATCGGGACGCTCCTTAAAGAGCAGATCCCGATCGCTATTGGACATCGTGGGCTGACGCTGCTTGCTGCGCTTACGGCACGGCCCGGTGAAATCCTGACCAAGGCCGAGCTGATGGACGCTGCCTGGCCGGGTACCGCCGTTGAGGAAGGCAACCTTACCGTCCAAATAGCGACGCTAAGAAAGGCACTCGGTCCAGCTGACAACGGCGGCGAGTGGATCGCCACGGTGCCTCGCGTTGGCTACCGCTTCACCGGGACTGTCGAGCCGGTGGCGAGCGCATCCCCCAGACCTATACCACTGTCCGGCAAGCCGTCGATTGCGGTGCTGCCTTTTGCCAACTTGAGCGGCGATCAGGACCAGCAGTATCTCAGCGACGGCATAACCGAGGACATAATTACGGAGCTGGCCAGGTTCCGCTCCCTCCTCGTCATCGCGCGCAATTCATCTTTTCAGTTTCGCCATCCGGCATTGGACATGGCCGAAGTCCATCGCAAACTCGGAGTTCGCTACCTCGTCGAAGGCAGCATACGAAAGCTCGGTGATCGCATTCGGATCACCACACAGTTGATTGACGCCGCCACCGGCACCCACCTGTGGGCCCAACGGTACGACCGGGCCCTCGACGATATCTTCGCATTGCAAGACGAGGTTGCGGCTCTTATCGCCTCGATAGTCGAAGGCCAGGCGGAGGCCGATTCGGCGAGCCGGACCAGCCGCAAACCTCCGGCCGATTGGGATGCATATGACTACTACCTGCAGGGGCGCGCGCACTTCTACCGATATGAATTGGACAAGTCCGAGCCCCTATTCGTCCGGTGTGTCGAACTCGATTCAACGTTCGCTCAAGGCCACGCCTTCCTCGCGCAGGCCCTCGTCGGCAGATTTTGGTACGACAACGATCCGCGGACGCTACAGAAGGCCTGGGACTCGGCACGAACGGCGCTTGCTCTCGATAGGAGCGATGGCGTCTGTCACCAGAGCATGGGGCTGGTGCTTACGCACATGCGGCAGCACAGCGACGCGGGAGTGCATTTCGAGCTAGCGAGCTCATTGAACCCGCTAGACGTGAACATAGCGGGGGACTACGCAAGCTGGCTCAACTATGGCGGTCGGGCAGAGACGGCGCTGAACGTGCTCGAAACTGCGCTCCTGCGCGACCCGTTACCTCCGATATGGTTCTGGGAGGTGAAGGGCAGCTCCCTCTTCCTGCTTGGAAGGTACTCGGAAGCCGTCGGTTCGTATAAGAAAGCCGGTGACCAATTCTTCATTCATGCCTTCCTCGCGGCGGCGTACGCACATTTGGGCGAGACGCAGAAGGCGCGCGCTGAAGTCGAGGAAGCACTGACGAGGAAACACGACCTGACTGTCCGGTTGATTTCAGGTCTCCCGTTCGCCGATCAAGTCGCCCTCGAGCTTTTCACGTCAGGTTTCAGAAAGGCCGGTCTTCCCGCGTGAACGCACCTTCGTGCCAGGAATGCAGGCCGATGCCGCGGAGCAGGTTGACGCCGTGATCCAGCGCGCGGTAAAGGCGAAGGCGCAAAAGGCCATTCGGTAGCAAAATGGTAGCAGCGGTCAGATTGGAGGCCACTGGAAAGCCAGAAAAGCTAACGAAATCAAGCCTTGGAGGAATGGCCGAGCGGTTTAAGGCACCGGTCTTGAAAACCGGCGTGGGTGCAAGCTCACCGTGGGTTCGAATCCCACTTCCTCCGCCAAACCCGAAGAAAATTTAATAAAATCAATAGTTTGATAGTTTCTGTCCTGGCGCCCTATTCACGATTCATGCTGGCGGCGTCTGTGCGAAAGCAGAACCTTTAGCCTTTGGAAAGGGGAAATGTGGTTCTTTTCGGAGGCGCAGACTGCGCGCCGGGGCGAATGAATGGATATCCTTGGTATCAAGGCACTGTTGATCTGCGGGCTGATCTTCATTCCGTTCGAACATCTGTTTGCCGAGCGGCCGCAGAAGATTTTCCGCAAGGGTCTGGCTGTCGATCTGATCTATCTGCTGTTCAACGGCTTCATCATAAAGGTGGCCATCGCCATCATGGCGGCCGGTGCCCTCGGCGCCGCTGCAATTTTGGTCCCGCAATCGATAACGCAAGCCGTCAGCGGTCAGCCCGTCTGGCTGCAGGTTGCGGAAATCATCCTGATCTCCGACATCGGCGTCTATTGGGCGCATCGGGCCTTCCATAAAATCCCCGCGCTTTGGAAGTTTCATGCGATCCACCACGGTATCGAGGAACTGGACTGGCTCGGGGCTTTCCACAATCATCCTGTCGACGCCATCGTCACGAAGGCAATATCGCTGACGCCGATCTTTTTCCTTGGCTTCTCCGAAGCCTCGATCGCTGTCTTTTCGATCATTTACCTCGGGCACACGCTGCTTGTTCATTCAAACGTGCGGATTCCGTTCGGCCCTTTGAAATGGCTGATCGCCAGCCCGCAGTTCCATCGCTGGCACCATGCCAACCAGCGCGAAGCCTACGACAAGAACTTCGCCGGGCAGTTGCCTTTCCTCGATGTCATGTTCGGTACCTACAATATCACCGCTGACAAGGTGCCGGAGAAGTACGGCGTCGACGATCCGATCCCCTCCACCTACTTCGGTCAGATCGCCTATCCGCTCCTGCCCCGCGGGAAGCCATTGAATCGAGCCGCGCCGAGCACCGAAGCCTGACATCGACGGGTTTCGGGCGTGCCGTAAGAGGCCGCGCCCGCGGGAGGCTTTTCGCGTCGAATCGGCTAAACCTTCGAAGCATGAACGAGACCTCACTCTATGCGCCGGTGAAGCGGTTCCTCGAAAGCCTCGACTTCGTCGTCAAAGGCGAGATCGGCGGCTGCGACATCGTCGCGCTGCGCGAAGGTGAGCCGCCCGTCGTCGTCATCTGCGAACTGAAGCTGCAGTTCAATCTCGAACTGGTGCTGCAAGGTGTCGATCGCGCCGCGGCCTGCGACGAGGTTTGGCTGGCCGCGCGCATGTCGGCCCGGGGCAAGGGCCGCGAAAGCGATGCACGGTTTCGCAATCTCTGCCGCCGCCTTGGCTTCGGCCTGCTTGGCGTGACCGCGACCGACCGGGTCGAGGTGCTTCTCAGCCCGATCGCACTGGCGCCGCGCAAGAATGCGCGCCGGCGCTCCCGCCTGGTCGACGAGCACCAGCGCCGGCGCGGCGATCCTGTTGCGGGAGGAGGATCGCGCAATCCGATCATGACGGCCTATCGGCAAAGCGCCCTCGCCTGCGCCGCCGCGATGGTGGACGGACCCAGGCGGCCGCGCGATCTGAAGGCGGTGACGCCGATCGCGCCGAAAATCCTGCAGCACAATGTCTATGGATGGTTCGCGCGTGTCGACCGAGGCCTCTACGATCTCACGGATGCCGGCCGTGCTTCGCTGGTCCGTTGGCCGCAGGCATCGCACGATGAATCCCGACACGCAATTTTGAACGTATCGACCATTTGATTGATGATGCCTGCGGGGTCCGAGGCGGTCCCCTTGGTTGATTTCTCCGACAAAATATGGTGCTTGTCCCGCCCATGAAGAAGCTCTGCATGACCGCCTTGGCGTCTGTGACACTGAGTTTTCCAGCCAGCGCAATGGACAGTGCATTGCGCGCCGGCCTGATGAAACTCGATCCCCAAACCCGCCTTGAACAGCGTTGTGACGCCGAAGTGCTCGACCGGATCACTCACGACGATCGCAAGTTCAAGGCCGATCGCGTCGTCGCCTACGCCTTCGCGACGCCAGAGATGGGCGCTGATGCAATCAAAAGCCCGGGCGCTGCGTTTCGCAGCAAGGGGCAATGGTACCGGCTGAAATTCAAGTGCCAGACGGCGCCCGACCATATGGAAGTTTTGCAGTTCCGCTACCGGATCGGCGACGAGATTCCGGAAGCCGATTGGGCAAAGTATAATCTCTACGATTGATCTTCGATCGGCCATGGTTTTGCCCTGCTGTCGATGAGCGCCGCAGGGCCTCTGATCCAGATTTGACGTAACGGTGCTGCGGTGATGTCGCCACGAGCGGTCCCTTGACGCCAAGGGACCACCAAGTTAGGCCCTCTGGATAATCGAGGACCACTCGGCAAATCAGCAAGGGCTTCCGGTCGATGGACATTTTCAGCGCTGCCAGTCTGACCGCCCTGCTCCAGGTCATCGCCATCGACCTCGTGCTGGCCGGCGACAATGCGATCGTCATCGGTCTTGCCGCTGCCGGCCTGCCGGCCGAACAACGCAAGAAGGCGATCCTCATCGGCGTGCTGGCGGCAACGGTGCTGCGCATCGGTTTTGCCGCGGTCACCGTCAAGCTGCTGGCGATCGTCGGCCTGCTGCTGGCCGGCGGCATCTTGCTGCTGTGGGTCTGCTGGAAGATGTACCGCGAGCTGCGCACGTCGCATGCCGATGAGCTGGAAGCGACCGAGGCGCTGTCGAACTCCGATCTCAACGGCGACAAAAAGGTGGCCGGCAAGGCGAAGCGCAAGACGCTCGGCCAGGCGGCCTTGCAGATCGTCGTCGCCGACGTGTCGATGTCGCTCGACAACGTGCTGGCGGTCGCGGGTGCCGCGCGCGATCATTTTCCGGTGCTGGTCATCGGCCTCGTGCTGTCGATCGCGCTGATGGGCCTCGCCGCGACTTTCATCGCAAAACTGCTGCAGCGCCACCGCTGGATCGCCTATGTCGGTCTGTTGATCATTCTCTATGTCGCGGTGGACATGGTCTATCGCGGTGCGGTGGAAGTCTGGCCGCATGTAAACGGCGCGGTCAGCTGAGGCGGCTGTCCGCCGCGTCTTCGACCGAAAGCTCGCAGTGCAATCGTCATGCGTTTTGCCGCATCGCAGGCGTGCCCATACCAATGCCGTAATAAGTGTGGTACTGGCCCGGCAATCCTGAAAAGCCCGGAAAACCTTATATGTCCGCTCCCCGCGTGAGTTTTGTCAGTCTTGGATGCCCGAAGGCCCTTGTGGATTCGGAGCGCATCATCACGCGCCTGCGCGCCGAAGGCTACGAGATCGCACGCAAGCATGACGGTGCCGACCTTGTCGTCGTCAACACCTGCGGCTTCCTCGATTCCGCCCGCGACGAGTCGCTCAATGCCATCGGCTCCGCGCTTTCGGAGAATGGCCGGGTCATTGTTACCGGCTGCCTCGGCGCCGAGCCGGATGTCATTCGCGAGAGGCATCCCAATGTTCTGGCGATCACCGGACCGCAGGCCTATGAGAGCGTGATGGCAGCCGTGCATGAGGCCGCACCGCCTTCGCACGACCCCTATATCGATCTCTTGCCGCCGCAAGGCGTCAAGCTGACGCCGCGCCACTACGCCTATCTCAAGATTTCCGAAGGCTGCAATAACCGCTGCACCTTCTGCATCATTCCCGCGCTGCGTGGCGACCTCGTCTCGCGGCCGGCGGCCGATGTGCTGCGCGAAGCCGAGAAATTGGCCAAGGCCGGCGTCAAGGAACTCCTGGTCATCTCGCAGGACACCAGCGCCTACGGCATCGACATCAAGTACCAGACCAGCATGTTCGGCGACCGCGAAGTGCGGGCGAAGTTCCTCGACCTTTCCGAGGAACTGGGCAAGCTCGGCATCTGGGTGCGCATGCACTATGTCTACCCCTACCCGCATGTCGCCGACGTCATCCCGCTGATGGCCGAGGGCAAGATCCTTCCCTATCTCGATATCCCGTTCCAGCACGCCTCCCCCCAAGTGCTGAAGAACATGCGGCGCCCGGCACATGGCGAAAAGACCCTCGAGCGCATTCGCGGCTGGCGCGAGATTTGCCCGGATCTCGCCATCCGCTCCACCTTCATCGTCGGTTTCCCCGGCGAGACGGACGACGATTTCGAGATGCTGCTCGACTGGCTCGATGAGGCCAGGATCGACCGCGCCGGCTGCTTCAAATACGAGCCGGTCCGGGGCGCCCGCTCCAACGATCTCGGTCTCGACCAGGTTCCGCAGGAGATCAAGGAGGCGCGCTGGCACCGCTTCATGCAGCGCCAGCAGAAGATTTCGGCGACGCAGCTGGCCAAGAAAGTCGGCAAGCGCTTGCCGGTGCTGATCGACGAGGCGCACGGCACATCGGCAAAGGGCCGCACCAAATACGACGCGCCCGAGATCGATGGCGCGGTCCACATCCAGTCGCGGCGCCCGCTGCGTCAAGGTGACATTGTCACCGTCAAGATCGACCGCGCCGATGCCTATGACCTCTACGGTTCGGCGGTCTGACGGGATCGGTACGCCGTCTATTTACTACATCTGGCGATAATTCAGGCCGCTTAACCCGCTCAGCCGCGATCCGCTCTATGGTTTCCGGATCGTGGATGCGGGAATCCGGATGGACATCAGACCTCCCAGGCAAGACTACATCGCGACGCTGGATCTGCTCAGGCTGGCGGCAGCACTTGCCGTTGTGTTCTTTCACTATTTCTTCCGCGGCGCGGCCGCCGAAGGCTTTCTCGCCGAGGGTTATCCGCTCGCCGCGCCGCTCGCCCTCTACGGCTATCTCGGCGTCAATCTGTTCTTTCTGATCAGCGGGTTCGTCATTGCCTGGTCGGCGGAAAATCGCAGCTGGGACCAGTTCGCGATCGCACGTTTCGTTCGCCTCTATCCCGGCTTCCTGTTCTGTATGACGATCACCTTCGCGATCGTCTTTCTGGCTGGCTCACCGCTGCTTCCAGCCTCTTTCAGCCAGTATGCCGCCAATCTGTCGATGTTCGCACCGGCCTTCGGCCAACCCTTCATGGACGGCGTCTATTGGTCGATCGTGCTTGAGCTGGTTTTCTACGGTTGGGTGACGCTGGCCCTCCTCACCGGGCTGTTCCAGAAACGCAAGCTGGAGCTGATCTTCATATGGCTGGCCATCTCGGCCTTGAACGAGTTCTTCTTCGGCAGCGGCGCGGCAAGGCTGCTGTTCATAACCGAGTTCGGACCATTCTTCGCCGCCGGCGTGGCGCTCCACCACATCCATGCACACGGCCGTTCACTACCGGCTTTGCTGCTGCTTGCCGCATCGTTCCTGATCTCCTGCGGCACGCTATCCGTGACGCAGCTCTGGATGCAGGGCCACTACGGCATCGCGGTTTCTTCGGCAAATCTCGTCGTCGCCAATGTCGTCATGCACGCGGGCTTGATCGGCGCGCTGCTGTTGCGCAATCGTGTCAGGCCGTCGGCACTCACCCTGGCGCTGGGCGGCCTGACCTACCCGCTCTATCTCCTGCATCAGGACATCGGCTATCTCGCCATCAACGCCGCGGCACCCCTGGTCGGCAAATGGTTTGCCGCCCTCGGCTGCATCGCGCTCATGCTGGTTGTTTCGTGGGCGATCTGGCACACATGCGAACGACCGGCTCAGCGGCTGCTCAGAACATGGCTCGGCCGCGCGGTTGATACTGGGCTGGCGCGATTTCGCCGCGTCTTTGCCGAGGCACAGCCCGCCGAATGAAAAAGGGCGCCGCGCGGCGCCCTCCTCACTTTGATATCTCGCGCCGCTTATTGCGGCAGCTTGTCGTCGACACCCTTCACATAGAAGTTCATGCCGAGCAGCGTGCCGTCGTCGGCGACTTCGCCGTCCTTCAGCCAAGGCGTGCCGTCCTGCTTGGCGATCGGCCCGGTGAAGGGGTTCCAGCCGTCGGCGATCTTCTTTTCGGTGGCTTCGGCCATCGCCTTCACGTCGTCGGGCATGTTGGTGAAGGGGGCGAGCTTGACCGCGCCGTCCTTGATGCCGAGCCAGACATTGTCCGGCTTCCAGGTGCCGTCGAGGGCTGCCTGGACGCGGCTGATGTAGTACGGACCCCATTCGTCGGTGAGCGAGGTCAGCTGCGCGTGCGGCGCGAACTTGATCATGTCAGAGGACTGGCCGAAGCCGTGCAGCTTGCGCTCCTCCGCCACCTGCAAGGCAGCGGTCGAATCGGTGTGCTGGACGATGATGTCGGCGCCCTGGTCGAACAGCGCCTTGGCGGCGTCGGCTTCCTTGCCCGGGTCGAACCACGAGTTCACCCAGACGATCTTGGCCTTGAAGTTCGGGTTGATCGACTGCGCGCCGAGCATGAAGGAATTGATGCCCATCACCACTTCGGGGATCGGAAAGGAAACGATGTAGCCGGCAACGCCCGCCTTCGATTGCTTGGCGGCGATCTGGCCGAGCACATAGCGGCCTTCATAGAAACGCGCATTGTAGATGCCGAGATTGTCACCGGTCTTGTAGCCGGTTGCGTGCTCGAACATCACCTTGGGGAATTTCTTGGCGACCTTCACTTCCGGATCCATGAAGCCGAAGGAGGTGCCGAAGATGATCTTGCAGCCTTCGCGTGCCAGGCGCTCGAAAGCGCGGTCGGCGTCGGGGCCTTCGGAGACGTTTTCGAGATAGGCGGTCTCGACCTTGTCGCCCAGCGCCTTCTCCACCTCGAGACGGCCCTGGTCGTGCTGGTAGGAATAGCCGAAGTCGCCGATCGGGCCGGTGTAGACCCAGCATGCCTTCAGCTTGTCCGCGGCCTCGGCGGTCGCCGCCAGCGATAGGGCGGCGGTCGTGGTCATCAGGGCAATAAGCAGTTTTTTCATTGTGTTACCTCTCTGAGTTAAGCCTTGGAGCTTCCCGTTTGTTTTTGTTGTCAACGATCCGGAACGAATGGCTGCCCCAAGGAAGCCGGCGTGTTCATCATCGTCAGACGCTTGTTGCGCGAGATTAGAACGAGAACCACGACGGTTGCCAGATAGGGCAGCGAAGAAAGGAACTGCGAGGGCACTGGAATGCCAAAAGCCTGTGCATGAAGCTGGCCGATCCACACCGCGCCGAAGATGTAGGCGCCGGCCAGCACCCGCCATGGCCGCCACGAGGCGAACACCACCAGCGCCAGCGCGATCCAGCCGCGGCCGGCGCTCATGTTCTCAACCCATTGCGGCGTGTAGACCAGCGACAGGTGGCCGCCGGCGAGACCGGCGCAAGCGCCACCGAAGATCACCGCGAGATAGCGGTAGCGGATGACGTGGATACCAAGCGCATCAGCGGACGTGTGGCTGTCGCCGATCGAGCGCAGCGTCAGTCCGGTACGCGTCTTGAACAGGAACCACATGACGGCGGCGGTGAGCGCAATCGAGATATAAAAGATCGGGTCCTGGCCGAACAGCAATCGGCCGATCACCGGGATCGAGGTCAGGCCGGGAATGTCGAGGTTGGGCAGCCGTTCGCCGGGCTGACCGACGAAACTGGTGCCCATCATGCCGGAGAGGCCAAGGCCGAGCAGCGTCAGCGACAGGCCGGTCGCCACCTGGTTGGTGGCCAGCGACAGCGTCATGACGGCAAACAGCAGCGAGAACACGGCGCCCAGGGCTATTGCCGCCAGGAGGCCGATCCAGGGTGATCCCGTGAGATGACCGACGCCAAAGCCGCCAACGGCGCCCATGATCATCATGCCTTCGACGCCCAGATTGAGCACGCCGGAGCGCTCGACAACCAGTTCGCCGATCGCCGCGATCAGCAGCGGCGTTGCCGCCGTGGCGATTGTCAGAAGGATATTTACGGTGATGTCCATCAACGAGCTTCCTTCAACTTTGGCGCCGATTCGAGTTTCGCGGCACCCTCCGGTTTTGTCAGCGCCAGGCCGACCAGCCGGATGCGGTAGTGGATCAGCGTGTCGCAGCCGAGCACGAAGAACAAAAGCATGCCCTGGAACACCCGCGCCACCTTGTCGGAAATGCCGAGTGCGCTCTGCACCGCTTCACCGCCGAGATAGGTCAGCGCCAGCACCAGGCCGGCGGCGACGATGCCGAGCGGGTTGAGGCGGCCGAGGAACGCCACGATGATGGCGGTGAAGCCGTAGCCTGGCGAAATGACCGGCTGCAGTTGGCCGATCGCGCCCGAGACCTCCGAGATGCCGGCAAGCCCTGCCAACGCACCCGACAGCAGGAAGGCGAAGAACACCATGCGGTTGAGGCCGAAGCCGGCGAAGCGCCCTGCCCGTGGGCTCGAGCCCAGCACGCGCACCTCGAAACCCTTCAGCATGCGGCTCATCAGGATCCAGATCAGCACCGCGGCGACCAATGCGAAAACAAATCCCCAGTTCGCCCGCCCCGCGTCCGGCATCAGCTCCGGCAACACGGCGGACTCGCCGAACTGGATCGTCTGCGGAAAACCATGGCCTTGCGGATCGCGCCACGGCCCGCGCACCAGCCAGTCGAGGAAGAGCTGGGCGACATAGACCAGCATCAGGCTGGTCAGGATTTCGTTGGTGCCGAAGCGCGTCTTGAGCAGGGCCGGGATTGCCGCATAGGCCGCTCCGCCGACCATGCCGAGCAGAAGCATCAGCGGCAGCACCAATGGGCCTTCGAACCGCGGAAACAACACCGGAATGATCGAGCCGACGATGCCGCCGAGGATGAACTGTCCTTCGGCACCAATGTTCCAGACATTGGCCTTGTAGCAGACCGACAGGCCGACAGCGATCAGGATGAGGGGAGCGGCCTTGATCGCCAGTTCATGCAGCTGCCAGAGCTGGCTGACCGGCTCGATGAAATAGACGCGGAAGGCGGTCAACGGATTGACGCCGAGCAGCGCGAACATGATGGCGCCGGCGATGATCGTCAGCGCAAAGGCGATGAATGGCGACAGGGCCGAAAACAGCTGCGAGCGCTGTGGGCGTTTGACGAGTTCGAGGCGCATCATGCCGTCTCCAGCGTGTGTTCGGCGTGACCGGGTTCGGCGCCGCCCATCAGCAAGCCGACCTTCTCGAAGGTCGCTTCGGCGATCGGCAGCGGCTTGGACAGCGCGCCATTGTGCATGACCGCGATCGCATCCGATATCTCGAACAGTTCATCGAGATCCTGGCTGATCACCAGCACCGCCGATCCGCTGCGCGACAGCTCGATCAGGGCCTGGCGGATGTGGGCGGCAGCACCTGCGTCGACGCCCCAGGTCGGCTGGTTGACCACCATGACGCTTGGCCGGCGGTCGAGTTCTCGGCCGACGATGAATTTCTGCAGATTGCCGCCCGAAAGTGCCGCCGCCTCCGGATCCGGCGCGCTCTTGCGCACGTCCATTGCCTCGATGATGCGTTGGGCGGCGGCTTGGATGGCGGCGCTGTTGACCATTCCACCGCCGCTGACAAAGGCCTTTCCGTCGGTGGCATGGCGCGACAGCAGCAGGTTCTCGGAAAGCTTCATGCGCGGCGCGGCACCGTGGCCGAGCCGCTCTTCCGGCACGAAGGCGGCGCCCAGCAGGCGGCGTCCGGTGATGGTGAAGCCGCCCGCATCCTTGCCGCGGATGCGCACCGAGGCGGCATCCTGCTGCAACACCTCGCCGGAGACGGATTCGAAGAACTCGCCCTGGCCGTTGCCGGCGACGCCGGCTATGCCGATCACCTCGCCGGCGCGGACGTTCAGGCTGATGTTCTTGAGCGGTATCGAGAACGGCGTCGCCGGCTTGCGGCTGAGGTTGCGGATTTCGAGCAGCGATTGCGCCGTGGCGATGCCTTCGACCGGTGCGCGCACCACGGCCTGCACCTCATTGCCAACCATCATGCGAGCCAGCGACGAAGCGGTTTCCTCGCGCGGGTTGCAGTGGCCGACGACCTTGCCATGCCGCAGCACGGTGGCGCGGTCGCAGATACGTTTGACCTCTTCGAGCCGGTGCGAAATGTAGAGGATGGATTTGCCTTCCGAACGCAAACGCTCCAGCGTCTCGAACAGCTTGTCGGCTTCCTGCGGCGTCAGCACCGAGGTCGGCTCGTCCAGGATGATAAGCTGCGGCGTCTGCAGCAGGCAGCGGATGATCTCGATACGCTGGCGCTCGCCCACCGACAGGTCGCCGACCAGCGATTCAGGATCGAGCGGCAGGCCATAGCTGAAGGAAAGCGCTCTCGCCTTCGCCGCGATGCTGCTGATCGGCGAGCCATCGTCCAACGACAGCGCGATGTTTTCGGCCGCGGTCAGCGCCTCGAACAGCGAAAAATGCTGGAACACCATGCCGATGCCGAGTTTTTTCGCGACGCCGGGGCTGGAAATCCTGACCGCCTGGCCGTTCCAGAAAATCTCGCCGGAATTAGGCTCCAGCGAGCCGAACAGCATCTTGACCAGCGTCGACTTGCCAGCGCCATTTTCGCCGAGCAAAGCGTGGATTTCACCCCTGGCGATGTCGAGATCGATATGATCGCACGCCGTCAGCGTGCCGAATATCTTGGTGAGACCACGGACCTCGAGCAGGTTCGTGCCGTCCTGATTTGCACTCACAGTGCCTCCCATCTGGTTAGCCAGACATGTTCTGTGTTCCCGCAAGCATGGTAGGCGCGGCCGGCTCTTATCGGAAAGCGGCACGCGTCTTGAAAGAGCTTCAAGAATTTCAGCGGAAATTCAAGGGATAGCAAGCAAGAACGGACCAAGAGACTGTTTTGGCCGCCAGAGTAGAGTTTCCAACCAGTCTCTAAGGGATGAGAATGGTCGTCCCTGTTGTCCTGCGGCCCTCGAGGTCGGAATGCGCCCTGCCCGCGTCCTTGAGCGCGTAACGCTGGTTGATCTTGATCTTGACGGCGCCACTGAGCACAACCTCGAACAAGGCCGCGACGGAGACTTCGAGGTCCTCGCGCTTTGCATTGTAGACGAACAGCGTCGGTCGGGTTGCGAACAGTGAGCCCTTTTGCGCCAGCAACGACATGCTGAATGGCGGGATCGGCCCCGAGGACTGGCCGAAGCTGACGAACATGCCGAGCGGCCTCAGGCAGTCGAGTGAAGCCGGAAACGTGTCGTTGCCGACCGAATCGTAGACGACGTCGCATTTCCTACCGTCGGTGATGGCGGCGACGCCGGCGACGAAATCCTGGTCCTTGTAGTTGATGACGTGGTCGAAGCCGTGCGCCTTGGCGAGTTCGATCTTGTCGGACGAACTGGCGGTGCCGATGACGGTCGCGCCGAGATGTTTGGCCCATTGGCCGAGGATCAATCCGACACCGCCTGCCGCGGCATGGAACAGGATCGTGTCACCCGCCTTCACCTTGAACGTCCGGCGCAGCAGATACTCAGCGGTCATGCCTTTCAGCATCATCGCGGCGGCCTGTTCGTCGCTGATGCCATCCGGCACCTTGACGACGCGGCTGGCGTCGATGACGCGCTCTTGCGCGTAGGCTCCCGTCGTCACGGCATAGGCGATGCGATCGCCAGGCTTCAGCCACTCGACGCCCTCGCCGACCTCCAGCACGACGCCGGCGGCTTCGCCGCCAGGGACAAGCGGGAACCCGCCGGGCGGCGGATAAAGGCCCGAGCGATGATAGACATCGATGAAATTAAGGCCGATCGCCGTGTGCCGGATCAGGATCTGCCCTGCTCCCGGCTGGCCGGGATCGGCGTCCTCATAGGTCAGGACTTCAGGGCCACCATGGGAGTGGATGCGGATCGCTTTGGACATAGGCTAGGCTTCCTCTGGCTGATCAGGCCTTCTTGGCACCGAGATTGGGAAAGAACTGCATGATGCCACCAATGCTAGCGAGGTAAAGCCCCGTGATGGTGATGCCGATCTTGGTGAAGGTGCTGACTTGTTCTCCCAGCACGCCGATCTGATCGTAGAAGGCGGCGAGTGCCGCCTGTGCAAGGGCAAGTGCGCCAAAAGCGCACCACAAAAGGGTCATCGCAAGATTGATACGCCGCAACCGCACCACCCGCACCGGATGGATGAAGTTGATCGGGACGAAAGTGAGAATGCCGGCCACCACCACCACAGCGAACGAAACCCATTGTCCGGGCTCGATCACGAACAGCGTGAACACCACCATGTTCCAGACCACGGGGAATCCCTTGAAGAAATTCTCCTTCGTCTTCATGCCGGTGTCGGCATAATAGATGGCGCTGGAGACGACGATGATCGCCGCCGACAGGAATGACAGGCCCTCGCCCATGAAGCCGCGCTGGTAAAGCGCGAAGGCCGGGATCAGCACGTAGGTTACGTAGTCGATGATGTTGTCGAGCAGTTCGCCCGACCATGTCGGCAGGATCTCCTTGACCTCGAGCTTTCGCGCGATCGGCCCATCGATGCCGTCGACGAACAGCGCCAGCCCGAGCCACCAGAACATCGCCGTCCAGCGCTGTTCGCTTGCCGCCACCAGCGACAAAAAGGCCAGGAACGAGCCCGACGCGGTCAGCAGATGGACGGAGAACGCCCTCGCCTGCGGCCAGGTGACTTTCTTCTTCGGCCGCGGAATCCGGTCCGTGATCTTTTTGGCGGCTTTCCGGGCGGTTGTGTTCTTGCTCACGGGCCCCGCCAATCCAGTTTGCAGATCTCGGCCGAACGGCCGGCAAAATTCCAGTTGCGGCCGAAAGCCCGCATCTTGCTCTTGTCTGACCTGGCGACGATGATCTCGGGCGCGATCCAGTATTCCGAATTGCTGATCACCGTATCCTTATCACGATCCTTGCCGGGGATGGGTGTCACCGCCCCGTCGATGATCTTGGGTATCTGGAAGATACGTGTCCTGTCACGCGTCTCATAGGTGATCGGCACTTGCTCGACGCCGAGGAATTTGCCGACGAGGATTGAGAGCAGCGATGTGGTTCCGCCTGCCTTGCCGGTGAAGATCTTCGTCAGCGCCTTGGCCGCGTAGACCGAGGCTCGCTTGTCGACGAACAGCCCGGCGGTCCAGTTGCCGCGGCTCATGTACCCGGGGATTTCCATGATCAGCCCGAGATTGAGGCCGGACAGATCGACGTCGCCGAAATGGCCGGCGTCGATGCGGAACCCAGCCCAGGTCTGGCAATAGCCTTCGGTCGGCGGATGATTGCCGAGCGACAGCACGCAAGGACAAAAAACCGTGCAATTGCAGGAGAGTACGAGCTCTCCTTTCATTGCCCAGCTCTGATCTGCCATCGATTTTCCCCCACTCATAGCGAGACTACTAGCAGCGCGGCTGCCCAGACAAGCAGTATCGCACCGGCCAGCCGGGTTGGAACCCTGCTCGCCGTTTGTTTTTCGATCAGGGTGAACAGCCCGATCAACGCCATCCAGAAGATGTTCATGACGCCGACGGCGAACATCACCATCATCAGCGCCCAGCAGCAGCCGAGGCACCACAGGCCTTGCGCGACCCCAAGCCGGAAGATGCGGACCGGCCTTGCGCTCCAGTTCGCGAAAAGGATCGAAAACGGGTTCTTGCACTTTGTCAGACAGGCTTCCTTCAAGCCGCTGAACTGGTAGAGGCCGGCAATCAGAAGCGCCAGCGCGCCGGCAATGCCGACGACCGGGTCGAGCATCCCACCGGGCGAGCCGAATGCGTGGGCGGCCAAGGTCATTGCGGCAAACGTCACCGAGGCGCCGAGCCAGACGCTGAGGTAGCCGGCGACCAGCACCAGCGGATGGACGGCTGGCTCGCCCTTGATGCGTGCCGTATCGGCGATCTCGCAGTAAGTGCGGATCATCGGCGCGGCTGAAGGCAGCATCGTCGCGATCGCCATCAGGAACCACATCAAAACGAGCGCACCGGCCTGCAGGCCGAGGCTTGCATCCGGCGGCGCCGGCGACAGGCAGAGCGTGAAGAACCGTTCCAGGAAATCGGGCAGCGGCAGTTGCGGCAGCTTGCGCAGGATCGCGTCGCCGGGAGCACTGACGCCTGCGGTCCGCCCTTCGGCGGCACGGATTGCCATCGCGGCAAGGGATAGCCAGGCAAGCAGGATGCAAGCGCCGACGACGACGTTTACCGTCAGGCGAGGATTGCGCGCGATGGTGGCCATGGCGCGGCCGGCGCGATCGAGATGGCTGAAGTCGTCCTGCTGGCCGGTCATGTCACCCGAATGGGCCGAATCGCCGCGTTGATCAAGCAGCATGATCTGCCCTATATGCTCATCGACGGGCGGCCGAGTGGCCGCCTCGCATTGCAAACCGGAAGCCGATCTTGGAGCATGAGCAAACCGCGCGGATACTGGTTGCTGGCACGGGGCCGGCAGGACTGATCGCGGCGCTCGGTTTTGCCGCTGCCGGTTTCCCGGTGACGCTGGTCGGGCCGGAGGCCTCTGCCCCCGATGGCCGCACGACGGCCCTGATGAACCCTGCCTTGAAAGTGCTTGAGCGGCTGGGCGTGCTCGATGGCATCAAGCCCGAGGCGGCGCCGCTGAAAGTCATGCGCATCGTCGACGCAACCAGCCGGTTGATCCGCAGTCCGGTCGTCACCTTCCGCGCCAGCGAGATCGACGAGGACCAGTTCGGCCTGAACCTGCCCAACAGTGTCCTCAATCCGGCACTCGCCAACGCCGTTGCCATGCGTGACGGCATCGAATGGCGACGGTCCATGGTGGCGAACTGGCATCTTGATGCCCAGCACGCCCGAGCCGTCCTGGCCGACGGCAGCACGGTGGACGCATCGCTGGCGGTCGCAGCAGACGGACGCTTGTCGCCGGCGCGCCAGGCCGCCGGCATCTCGACCTCGGCTCGCTCCTATCCGCAGGCAGCCCTTGTCCTCAATTTCCGCCACAGCCGCGACCACGCCTTCACCTCGACGGAATTCCACACCGAGACCGGTCCGTTCACGCAGGTCCCGCTGCCCGGCGATCGCTCGAGTCTGGTCTGGGTGGTGAAACCCGAGACAGCGACCGAACTCGCGGCTTTGGACGATGCAACGCTTTCGATGCGGATCGAACAGCAGATGCAGTCGATGCTGGGCCGGGTGACGGTCGAGCCGGGCCGCCAGATCTACCCGCTTTCGGCTGTGACGCCGCTGCGTTTTGCGCGAAACCGGATAGCCTTGGTCGGCGAAGCCGCCCACGTGTTTCCCCCGATCGGCGCGCAAGGCCTCAATCTCGGTATCAGGGATATCGACGATCTGATTGGAATCGCTTGTGAAAATCGTCGCGATCCGGGAACCGCCAGGGCCTCGGCAGCTTACGATTTCAAGCGCCGGCCCGATATTGTGGCGCGCAGCAGCGCGGTCAATCTGCTCAACATGTCGCTGCTTTCCGACATGCTGCCGGCCCAGATGGCCCGTGTGGCCGGGCTCGGCGTGCTCGGGGGCTTCGCGCCGCTTCGTGCTTTTTTCATGCGTGAGGGACTTCGTCCCGGCAGCGGCTTCGCGGCGCTGGCCGGCGGCCTGCGAAGGCCGGCGCGCTGACAGCTTCCGACGATCCGCATTATCGACGGTCATTGACATCGCCGCATGCGGCAAAACCTTTGCGTCGCGTCCTGCGTAGCTTCGGGGCGCGCTCAAACGCTTCGGGATTGAATTGAGGCGCGGTCTGCGCCAAATAAAGCCAAGGAATTCAGTGGTGAGTACGATGAAAACAGCCAAATTCGCAATCGGACAGGTGGTTCGCCACCGGCTGTTTCCATTCAGGGGGATTATTTTCGACGTCGATCCGCAATTCGCCAACACCGACGAATGGTACGAAGCCATCCCCGCCGACGTGCGGCCGCGCAAGGATCAGCCGTTCTACCATCTGCTCGCCGAGAATTCGGAGACCGAGTACATCGCCTATGTCTCCGAGCAGAATCTGCTCGAGGATCAGTCGGGGGAGCCGGTCCGGCATCCGCAGATCAAGGAGATGTTCGACAAAAAGCCGGATGGGGGCTACCAGCCGAAACGGCAGTCCAGGCACTGACCGATCGAGCGACGGTCACAAAAAAAGCGGGGCATGACCCTGGGCATGACCCCGCTTTTTGTTGATCCGACGATATCGGCCGATCAGTTGGCGGTCTTCGCCTTATCCTGCTCTTCCTTGAGCTTCTTGGCGAAATCCTGGTTGTTCTTGGCGACGAAATCCTGAAGCTTCTTCTGCCGGTCCTCGATATCCGACTGCTGCAGCGCCGGGCCGTCATAGGCGCCGCTGAAGCCCTGCAGGGCGATCTTGATCGGATTGGGCTGATTCTGGAAATTGACCGAGGTGAGCGTGATCGCCTGGCCTTTCTTGAACGCGGCGACGAGCTGATCGGTCAGCGGCACTTCCGCCACGCAACGATCCGGAAAGCAGATGACATAGTCGAGCTTCTGCGCCTTGCCGGTATCGATCTGCAGGCCGATGCCGGGAGGCACCAGACGACCGGTCGGGACCGTCACCTGGAACACCTTGCGGTTTATCTTGCCCTTCAGCTCGATCAGGCTGACGCCGGTGACCAGCTGGCCGTTGCCGGCGGTGGTGATGTTCTGGACATTGCAGATGTCGACGTCTTCCTGCTTGGTGCAGGCCTTGAACCAGCCTTGCGGAATCTGCTGTTGCTGCTGTGCGGAAGCAGCGGGAAGTCCTGCGCCCAGAAAGCCGATCACGCCAGCGGCCATGACCGACAGGCGGTACGCGTTGCTGTTCAGGCTCGTCATGTCGTGCACTTCCTCTCAAATGATCCCGGGACCGGCTTCTTCGTGCCGTGTGGTCCAGCTACCTGTTGCCGAAATGAGGCAACAGAATGACTTCGGAGGGCGTGTTACACTGCAAGCGGTGTCGAATCCAGCCCGATGTCAGCAATTGTTGAAAGCACGATTGGCCGGCGCGCAGCGACGTCATGCTAGGGTGCGCACCGAATCATCAAGCCGACCCATTAAGGAGACGGTCATGGGCCGCGTTCTTGTTTGGCTGATCACAGCGACATCGTTTCTCGCACTTTCGCATCAGCCGGCCGCATCCGAGCCGAAGCACGCGATCGCCATGCAGGGCGAACCGGCGCTGCCGCCCGACTACACGCATTTCAACTACGTCAATCCCGACGCGCCGAAGGGTGGCTCGATCACCTATTGTGTCGTCGTCAGTTTTGACAATCTCAACCCTTTCATCCTCAAAAGCCTGCGCACGACGGCGCGCGGCATGATGGACACGATCTTCGGCAATCTGGTCTTCGAGCCGTTGATGCAGCGCAATGCCGACGAGGCTTTCACGCTCTACGGGCTGCTGGCCGATAGCGCCGACATGGACCAGGAGCGCAAAAGTATCGAGTTCCACCTCAACCCGAAGGCCAAATGGTCCGACGGTGAGCCGGTGACGCCCGAGGACGTGCTGTTCAGCTATGACGTCTTTACGGAGAAAGGCCGCCCGCCCTACAGCGACCGCATGGCTAGGGTCGCCAAGCTCGAAAAGACCGGCGACCACGGCGTGCGTTTCACCTTCAACGACAAGGCCGATCGCGAATTCCCGCTGATCATCGCGCTGACGCCGATCATCCCGAAGCACGCCTTCGCCAAGGAAACCTTCGACAAGACGACGCTGAGGCCGGTTATCGGCAGTGGTCCCTATACGATCGCGCAGGTGCAGCCCGGCCAGCGCATCGTCTTCAAGCGCAACCCGGATTACTGGGGCAAGGATGTCCCCGCCAAGCGCGGTTTCGACAATTACGACCAGATCACCATAGAGTATTTCCTCAACGCCAACGCCAAGCTCGAAGCGTTCAAGAAAGGCCTTTGCGCCATCGACGACGACGGCGATCCGGTAAAGCGCGAGCGCGATCTCGATTTTCCCGCGTTCCACCAGGGCGACGTGGTCGCCGAAACCTTCGACACCGGCATTCCGCCCGTGGTGACCGGTTTCCTGTTCAACACGAGGCTGCGGAAATTCGCCAACCCGGTCGTGCGGCGCGCGCTCGGCATGCTCTACGACTTCGAATGGGCCAACAAGAACCTGTTCGGCGGCAAATACACGCGCACGATGAGTTACTGGCAGAATTCGGAGCTTTCCGCGCTCGGCCATCCGGCCGACGACAGGGAGAAGGCGCTTCTGGCGCCCTACCCCGGCCGCGTGCCGGCCGATGTCATGGACGGCTCTTACCGCCCACCGGTGACTGACGGATCCGGCCAGGACCGCCGGGTGCTTAAGGCGGCCTTCGATCTCTTGAAAAGCGCCGGTTATCACGTTCAGGACGGGACAATGCTCGATGCCGAGGGAAAACCTTTCGGTTTCGAGATCCTGACCGCCTCGCAGGACGAGGAGCGCCTTGCCGGCATCTACCAGCGTACGCTGGAGAAGATTGGCATAAATATCACCATTCGCAGCCTCGATGGCGATCAGATCCAGTCGCGCAAACAGCGCTTCGATTTCGAGGTCCTGGTCGGATCGAGCGGCTTCAACAACTCGCTGTCGCCCGGCATCGAACAGACCGGGCGTTGGAGCTCGGCCGCTGCCAGGACGGAAGGCTCGTTCAATCTTGCCGGCGTCGCCGATCCGGCGGTGGACGCGACAATCGAGGCGATGCTGCGCGCCCGCTCGAAGGAGGATTATGTCGCCGCCGTTCGCGTTCTCGACCGGCTGCTGATCTCCGGCAACTACATGGTGCCGATGCAGCACAACACGCAGCAATGGATCGCCTACTGGAACTACCTGGAACATCCGCGAAAGACGCCCATATTTGGGTATCAACTGCCGACCTGGTGGCGCAAGCCGAACTGAAAAGTCAGGAGAACGAGATGAGCGAACCGAACGCCATCACCGTCGATGTGGTGTCCGACGTCGTCTGCCCATGGTGCTTCATCGGTCAGAAGCGGCTCGACAAGGCAGTCGCCGCTGTCGGCGGCGATGTCGACGTGAATATTCGCTGGCGGCCGTTCCAGCTCGATCCGACCATTCCGCCGCAAGGCAAGGATCGCCACGAATACATGCTGGCCAAATTCGGCAGCGACGACCGTATCCGCGAGATTCATGCCCGCATCGAGCCGCTCGGCGAAGCCGAAGGCATCTCCTTCGCCTTCGACGCCATCAAGGTGGCGCCTAACACATTGGATGCGCACCGCCTGATCCGCTGGGCCGGTGCCGCCGGCGAGGCTGTGCAGAACAGGCTTGTACGCCGGCTGTTCCAGCTGAATTTCGAGGAAGGCGCCAACATCGGCGACCATGCCGTGTTGACCGAAGCCGCGCGCGAGGCCGGCATGGACGCGTCCGTTGTTGCCGCGCTTTTGCCGACCGACGCCGATGTCGAGGCGGTTCGCAGCGAGATCGCCACCGCGTCGCGCATGGGCATAACAGGCGTGCCGTGTTTCCTGCTCGAAGACAAATACGCGGTCATGGGCGCACAGGATGCCGATACCCTGGCCGATGCCATTCGTCAGGTGGCGGCTGCCAAGGCGCGTGGCGAATTGGAAAAGGTCGGCTGAGGCCGGCCGCCCTCTCCTTTCCCGACAAGAGCAAGTCTTACTTCACCGTCACCTTGGCCTTGCTGATAAAAAAGCCATGGCCGTTCGTGGCCGTGCAGGTCAGTCCCTTGGCTGACGATTGGCACGAGAACGGCCCCGCGCTCCAACTGTTGCCGTAGCCAAGCTTGGTGACAACGCCGCAGCAACCCTGCTCGCCCGGGTTCTTGATCAGCGTGGCCGGCCCGTTCGGACCGAGGATGATGGTGACATAGCTCGGCTCGACTCGCGAGCAGCTTAGCTCCGGGCCGCCATCCTGCGGCTGATAGGTGCTGGTGCCGCCTTTCGCCGTGTAGATGCAGCCGATGTTGCCGGACGGCGTGTTGAACTCGATCTGGCCTTCGGCGCTTGCCGGGATGCTCTGCGAGGCGGCATGCGCCGGAGATACCCAGGCGAAGAGAGGCAGCCCGGCGAAGAGGGACAGGATTGCGGCCACGCGTGCAAGCATTGGAACTTCCTTGTCGGAGAACGGGACATGCATGAGTGTCGACAATGCCCGGCAAGGTTCAATCCCGAACGGATGATTTGTCAAATGCAGTTCCCCAGCTGACTCGACAAGACGGACCGCGCCTCTCGGACGATTTCCGGTCACTTCCTGCCTCAGGCAAGGATGATGACCGCATGCCCGGCGAGATCATCAGCGGCAAATTTTCGGGTGCTCGGGTCAGCCCGCGGTGAGAAAATCGATCGGTCCGTATGATTTCGAGTTCACAAAACCGTGTGAATGCCTTCCCTAGGGGAAGCTGCGCCAATGGCATGACTCTGTAGATCAAGCATTTGAAATTAATAACGATATCCTGATTTTTGCCGGCCGTTGCCGCCATATTTCCGCATGTAATCTGTTGCCTCATGGCAACGGCTGGCGAGGCAATCTGGTCGGCCGGGTTTTAAATTAATGGAAAATGATCAATTGGTGTTACCATCCGTAACAAAAGAAAAAAGGTTTGGGCGGGATCGTGATTCGGGTCGGTAGACCATCGCAAGAGTCAGTACCGGAAAAAACACCTCGCGATGCCGCAGGGCAATCGCTTCTGACGCCGGTATCGTCGATGCGCAGCTTCTGGGGCCTGATGCGGGCCTACTGGGTCTCGGACCGCTGGAAGGAAGCCTGGACCCTGACGCTGGTGATCGCGCTGCTCACGGCGCTGTCCAGCAAGGCCGGTGTCTGGTTTGCAGAAGCCTCCGGCGAGCTGGTCAACTCGATCGCCTTCTTCCACGACGCCGCCAACACCACGCCGCTTCGCTCGCTGCTGGTCAATGCCGGCATCTTGGTGTTGCTGGTCGTGCTCAAGGATGCGGGTTTCACCGGCATACGCAGTCTCGTCTCAGCGACGTTGCATCGCAAATGGCGCGGCTGGCTGGACAGCCGCTTCAACGAAGCGCTGCTCGACACCAATCATACGCATTTCCACGCCCAGCATGGCTCGTCCGGCAATGCCGCTCCCGACAACATCGATCAGCGCGTCCAGGAATCGATCAAGGACATGACCGGCGGCGCCATTGGCCTTGCCATGGGCGTCCTGGGTGTTGCCACATCGCTTTATTTCGTCGGCCAGAAATTGCTTGAAAACTCGGCGGAGGTGAAAGGGCTGGAATTCCTCGGCAGCTACGGCAGCGCGGTTCTGGCTTTCCTGGCGGTCGCCACCTACGTGCCGCTTAACACTTGGATCGCGGTCAAACTGGGTCGTCTGCTGGAACGGCTCAATGTCAGGATGCAGCAATCCGAAGGCAGCTATCGTGGCGAGCTGACCACTTTCCTGCGTCGCAGCTTTCATGTCGCGGCCTCGCAAGGCGAGGATGTGCAGAAGACGATGCACAGTCGACTTTATGTCGACATCGACCGCACTTGGGCGCGGCTGAATATCGTCAATACAGGCTACAATTCGTTCGAGCTGATCTACAATTTCATTGGTGCCCGCATTGTCGCCTATGGACCTGGCCTGGTGCCGTTCATCCACAACGGTTTCGATCTCAAGGGCTACATAACCGGCTCCGAGCTGGTCAATTCGCTGATCAGTCAATGCTCCTGGTTCATCCACGTCATGCCGAACATCGCCACGCTGCGCGCCAACAGCCAGCGTGTCACCGAGCTGGCGAATGCGATCGAGAACGTCCAGCATCCGCAGGAGTTCTACAGCCAGACCGGTCGCTCCGACTTCAACTATGCCAGCCAGAACCCGGTGTTCGGCCTTACCATCCAGAAACTCGAACTGGCCCATCAGGGCGAGGATGCCACGCCCTTCCTCAGCGCCGCCAATTTGCGCTTCCGGCGCGGCGAATGGACGTTCCTGAAAGGCGAATCCGGTTGCGGCAAGACCTCGCTGATCAAGGCCATCAACGGCCTGTGGCCCTACGGCCGCGGCACCATCGTCTTCCCGGAAGGCGTCAAGAGTTTCTTTGCCGCCCAGGAGGTCAAGCTGCAGCCGGTGTCGCTGAAACAGCTGGTCTGCCTGCCCGGCTCGGAGCACGACCATGGTGATGCGCAGGTCGCGTCGGCGCTGCACAAGGCCGGCCTTGGCGACTTTATCGAGCACATGACCGACGAAAGCCGCGAAGGCAAAAGCTGGGATCAGGTCCTGTCGGGCGGCCAGAAACAGAAGCTGGTGGTGGCCCGCATCGTGCTGCAGCAGCCGGGGCTGCTGTTCCTCGACGAAGCCACCGGCGCGCTCGACCCCGATGGCAAGGTTGCCTTCCACCAGGCCATCAAGGACAACTGCCCCGATGTCACGGTGATCAGCGTCATGCACGAGGCGGTGGCGCCGCGGTCGATGACCGGCAGCGAATTCTATCACAGCATCGTCGCCATCGCCGACGGTGTCGCTACCAAGAAGCCGCTGGTTCCGACCCTGCCCGTCGAGCTCACCACCATTCTTGCGCAGCCGAGGCCGGTCGAGGACAAATGGCTGCGTTTCTCGCGCCGGCTGAAGCAGAAGTAACGACGCTGCGACCCGCAGCCGGCCGTGATTTGCCGCTGCCGTCGATCACAGATGGCCCGCATTGGCCGCTGATCGCCACCATGGTCGGCACGGCACTGGTCGGTATCGTCACCTTCGGCTCGCTGTCGGGATCGATGCTGCCGTTCGCCTTGAAGCGCATCGGCTTCGATCCGGCCAGCGCATCGGCTCCGTTCGTCGCCACGCTGGTCGATGTCACCGGGCTGGTGATCTATTTCTCGGTGGCGCTGGTGATCCTGCGCGGCACGCTGCTGTAGCAGCCAGTGTTGGACAACGACAATCGCACAAGGATTGTTGCGGAGAGGACCCCCACCCTAACCCTCCCCACAAGGGGGAGGGAACGCTGCCGCGCTCTCTTGAAGCTGAGACGCAAGCGACATGCCAAGGATCGGCACCTACGGAAGTCTCCCTCCCCCTTGTGGGGAGGGTTAGGGGTGGGGGTATTCGTAGGGCGCCAGCATGGCGTTCCTAAATGCGACTGCTGCGGGTTTTGCCCGTCAATCCACCCGCTCGCCGTCCTTCACGCGATAGGTCGGCTTGTACATGGTGACCAGTTCTTCCGCCGCTGTCGGGTGCACCGCCATCGTGCGGTCGAAATCATCCTTGGTCAGGCCGGCCTTCAGCGGGATGGCGAGAAGCTGCGCCATCTCGCCGGCATCCGGCCCCAATATGTGGGCGCCGAGCACTTTCTTCGACGCGCCATCGACCACCAGCTTCATCAGCATCTTCTCGTCGCGTCCGGACAGCGTGTGCCGCATCGGCCGGAACGTGGCGCGGTAGATTTCGATGTCGGGGAAGCGTTTGACGGCATCGTCCTCCGACAGGCCGACGGTGCCGATCTCCGGCTGCGAAAAGACCGCCGTGGCGATCGTCTCATGGTCGGGCGCGGTCGGATTTCCCTTGAAGGCGGTCTCGATGAAACACATCGCCTCGTGGATCGCCACCGGCGTCAGTTGTACGCGGTTGGTGACGTCGCCGATCGCCCAGATGTTGTCGATGTTGGTGCGCGAGTATTTGTCTACGGCGATCGCGCCGGTCTTGGTCATCTCCATGCCGATGCCTTCCAGGCCCATATTCTCGGTGTTGGGGACGCGGCCGATGGCCAGCATCACCTGGTCGACCGTCAGCACCTTGCCGCTGATGAGAACTGCGTCGAGCCGGCCGTCCGGCCGCTTGCGCACCAATTCGGACACGGAATGGCAGAGGATTTTTATCCCCTTCTTTTCCATCGTCTCGTGCAGCATGCGCCGCAGGTCCATGTCGAAACGGCTGAGGATCTCCTTGCCGCGATAGACCAGCGTGGTGTCGACGCCGAGACCGTGGAAGATGTTGGCGAACTCGACGGCGATGTAGCCGCCGCCCTCGATCATGATCGCCTTGGGCAGCTCCTTGAGGTCGAAGGCCTCATTGGAAAAGATGCAATGTTCGTGGCCGGGCAGCGCCGGATGCGGCGCCGGTCGGCCGCCGGTCGCGATCAGGATCTGGTCGGCGGTGACGGTGCGATCCTCGCCGAGAAGATGCACAACATGCGGATCGACTATCATGGCGCGCGAGTGAAAGGCGTCACCGCCGGCGCCCTCGACGTTTCTCTGGTAGATCGCCTCCAGCCGGCTGATCTCGCGATCCTTGTTGGCGACCAGCGTCTGCCAGTCGAAACTGGCTTCCGGCACCGTCCAGCCATAGCCGGCCGCGTCGGCGAAATGCTCCGGAAATTGCGAGGCATAGACGTAGAGCTTTTTCGGCACGCAGCCCCTGATAACGCAGGTGCCGCCATAGCGGTATTCCTCGGCGATGCCGACGCGCTTGCCGAGTGCGGCCGCCACGCGCGCCGCCCGCACCCCGCCGGAGCCGCCGCCGATGACGAAAAGATCGTAGTCATAACCGGCCATGACGGCTCCTTGAGCTTCAGAAAATTGAGAGACAGGTAGGCTGCAAAGCGTCAAAAGAAAAGCCCGGACAAGCCGGGCTTCGGGATGGCCGCAAGGCCGTTTTGAAATGCGGGATCAGTTGTTGTCCGCGGGCGCGGCGCCATCCGCCGGGGCGGCTGGCGCTGCCGGTGCCTTTGCCTTGGCGGCGGCGGCCAGCGTTTCGCCGACCTGCTGCGCGAGATCGCGGCCGAGGCCGTTCTGCCAGATGTCGGCGGCCTTGACCAGGTCGCGGGTCACCGTCGGGCCGCTGTCGAGCAGCTTCTTGCCCGAATCGGAATTGTAGAAGGCGGCGATATCGGTCAGTTCCTTTTCGGAGAACACTTTTGCGTAGGCGAGCGCTGCTTCCTTCTCGAGGTCGGCGCGGCGCGAAGCCAGCGCCAGCGCCTTCTCGCTGATGGTCTTGCCGATCAGCTCCTGCATGTCCGGGTTCTTCTGGATGAGCTGCGACTCGAGCGCGGCTGCCGCCTGCGGCAGGATGTTGTCGAACGGGTCGGTCGCGTGGATCGCCGCCACCGCCGCGCGGGCGGCCTTCAGGTGCGATTCCGTGACATCCTGGGAAAACGCCGGCGAAGAGAAGGCGAAAACGGCGGCGGCGGCCAGAAGGACGGAAAGGCTGCGAACCCGGTTATGCAACGTCATGATCGGTAGAACTCCCTGGTTTTCGGGCGGCATGGACGGTTTGGATACCGTCGCCGCCGGCTATGATGGCCGCTGACGCCAGCCCGATGAAAAGACCGTGCTCGACCACGCCCGGAATGGCGTGGAGAGCATTCGAAAGCGCTCTTGTATCCGGAATGCGGCCAAAAGATGCATCGAGGATAAAATGGCCGCCGTCTGTAACAAAAGCCTGCCCCCTCGTCATCCTCAATATGACCGGACCGGAAAGGCCGAGCTTTTCAGCCGCCGCGCCAATCGCGATTTCGGTTGCGCGCAGCCCGAACGGGTTGACTTCGATCGGCAGGGGAAAACGGCCGAGTGTGGCGACCATCTTCGACCGGTCGGCGATGACGATCATGCGCTGGGACGCCGCGGCGACGATCTTCTCGCGCAGCAGTGCGCCGCCGCCGCCCTTGATCAAGGTCAGCTCCGGGTCGACTTCGTCGGCACCGTCGATGGTGAGATCGAGCTCGGGCGTTTCCTCCAGCGTCGACAGCGGCACGCCGAGCTCGCGGCAGAGCAACGCGGTGCGCTCCGAAGTCGGCACACCGATGACGGTCATGCCGGTGGCAACCTTGTCGGAAAGCAGCCGCACGAACTCTTCCGCCGTGGTGCCGGTGCCGATCCCGAGCCGCATGCCGTCGCTCACATGGGCAAGTGCCGCCCGTGCGGCTTCGACCTTCAATTGCCTTGCATCCATGCCGCTTGCTGCCCCGAAACCTGACGTTTCGGGCTCGTAGCATCTTTGCCGGTCTGGTCAAAGCCCCTGGCCGCTGCGTCCCCTGGGTGACACGCGACATCCCATCGATGTTGTGGATGCGCTGCCAGTGGGCGATGCACGGGTGACACGCAATAGGAATTATTTCCTCTGTCTCGTTGACCCGGTGACGGCAGGCGTGCTACATATTTGCCCATGGTGCTGATTTGCGCCGACAACCCGCCGCCGTGGCGGGTTTTCCATTTCTGGCGCGCCTCGTATGCCCAGCCCGATGGGGCTGCCTGAACGAGCTGGCTCAGGTGACCTTGCCTTGACGCGCCGCAGCCGCTATCGCCTGCCCATTGCACAAACTTGGCCCAGGACAGACCATGACCCGCCCGATCATCGTGTTCGACCTCGACGGTACGCTGATCGATACGGCGCCGGACCTGCTCGACAGCCTGAACCACAGCCTTGCCGCCAGCGACATCGCGGCGGTCGACGAAGCCGGCTTCAGGCGTTTTGTCGGCCATGGCGGCCGCGTGATGATCGAACGCGCGCATGCGGCCCATCAGCGATCGCTTGATGTCGAGGAGCACGACCGGCTGCTGAAACTCTTCCTCGACCACTACACGATCAACATCCCCGGCAAGTCGCGCCCCTATCCCGGCGTCATCGAGGCGATCGCGCGCTTCGAGAACGCCGGCTATCTCCTGGCCATCTGCACCAACAAATACGAAGCCAACTCGCTGGCTTTGATCGAGGCGCTCGGCCTGACCAGGCATTTCGCGGCGATCGCCGGACAGGACACGTTCGCCTTCCGCAAGCCCGACCCGCGTCATTTGATCGAGACCATCAAGCTCGCCGGCGGCGACCCGCATCGCGCGCTGATGGTCGGCGATTCGCAAACCGACATCGACACCGCAAAAGCCGCCGGCATTCCGGTGGTGGCGGTCGATTTCGGCTACACCGACCGCCACGTGCGCGAATTCGAGCCCTCGGCGGTGATCTCGCATTTCGACGCGCTGACGCTTGATCTGGCGCAGAGGCTGATTGCCGCCGCCGGACAGTGAGGGGGAAGCGGCCAAGGCAATCGCAAAGGGGCAAAGGCGTGCGCCCTACGAATACCCCCACCCCTAACCCCTCCCCACAAGGGGGAGGGAGATCCCGTCGGCGCTGATCTCAGCAAAATTGCCGACGTTTTGACCGCAAAGATGAAGAGCGCGCGGCAGCTTCCCTCCCCCTTGTGGGGAGGGGTTAGGGCGGGGGTTCTTCTTCGCAAGAATCCATATGCAATTGCCTTGGGGAAGCGACCGGCGTCTTGTCGGAGACAGGGCCGAGGGGGCCATAAATCGATCCTCACCGGAATGCCGGACACCGCCTTGACTTCCCGCACCCGCCTCCCTTATATCGCGGCTTGCTTGGCCTTCGGGCAACGAGCGGGCGATTAGCTCAGCGGGAGAGCACACCCTTCACACGGGTGGGGTCGCAGGTTCAATCCCTGCATCGCCCACCAAAATCCGTACGGCAGTCGATTTGCGGCCGCAGTGAACGCTGCCTCATTGATCAGGTTATCTTCCTCAAATACCGCTCTAATTCAGATTTGGGGATTAACGTGCAGGCCCCCGGATTGCTCGCACGCAGTTTGCCTTCGCCAAACAATGTTCATCAGTTTGGCGCAGGCCTTCCGATCAAGATGTCGATAACTTAACGGCGTGCCCGACCCGCTTGTCGCCATGGTGGCAAAGTCGGCGATGTCTGGTTGTGGAGATGCGCCGGTCGAGCCGCGATCAGCGCTTCATCGAGTGCAGGATGGCCTGCATGTGCTCTTCCAGGTCGAGTTCACCCCGAGCCTCGGCGGTCAACAGGTAATCGGCCTTGGCCCGGCGGTCGCCTCGGCTGATCGCAGGATAGGAGCAGATGGCCAGCAATGCTTCCTGTTCAATCCGGTCTGCCGTCTTGCGTTCGTGGCTGCTACTGCCCGCTTGATGAACAACCCTGAGAAGCCCGACATAGGTGGCTTCATGGGCTCCGATCAGCGCCCGCAATTCGGGTGAGGCATCTTCCCCTTCAGCAAACGTCGGTTCAATGACCGAGGCCACGGCGGTGAACGCAAGAAGTGTACGGCGGGTGACTTCGGGCATGCCTCATATCCCTGCTGTCTGATCATGCAGGCACACCATAGCACCGGCGCAACGGTTCGGAGAGAGGCTCTGGGACGCGACCGAGGGCAATCGGGTGAGTTAACGCGTGACAAGGGGTTTAGGAGCTGAATCTGTCGAGAGCATCTGATTCTTTGGAGGATGCTTTGG